>CAZMBS010000006.1:33725-35600 GCA_964564295.1 uncultured Streptomycetaceae bacterium | reverse complement strand
TCGATATCGGCGCGGATCGTGGCGGCGAACTGCTCCACCGTGCCGCCGATGGGTTCGTAGCCGAGCGCGCCGAAGCGCTGCAGCACGTCGGGCGCCTTGAGACTCGCCGCGATTCCCGAATGGAGCCGGGCAATGATCTCGCGCGGCACGCCCGCGGGCGCGACGACGCCGAACCACGGTTCGATAACGTAGCCCTTGAGCCCCGATTCGGTGATGGTCGGCAGATCGCGCGCCGACGCGAGCCGCTTGCTGCCCGTCACGCCGAGCGCCTTCAGCTTGCCCGTAGCGGCATGCACCTGGATCACCGACAGGTCCGCGAGCATCATGTCGACCTGCCCCGCGACGACGTCGGTCAGCGCGGGCGCGGTGCCCTTGTACGGCACGTGCACGATGTCCGTCTTCGACAGGGACTTGAAGAGTTCGGCGGCAAGGCTCGACATGCTGCCGGCGCCGGAGGACGCGTACGACAGATACCCCGCCTTGCGTCCCGCGATCGCGATGAGTTCCTTCACGTTGCGCGCGGGAACGGTCGGATTGACCGCGAGCGCGTACGGCACGTGCGCGACGTTGATTACCGGCGCGAGGTCCTTCACGGGGTCGTACGGGAGCTTGCGATAGAGGCTCGGCGCCACGGCAAGATTGCTCGACCCGCCCATCGCCACCGCGTAACCGTCGGGCGGGAGACGCGACGTGAACTCGATGCCGATCGTGCCGCCGGCGCCGCCGCGGTTCTCCACGATGACGTTCTGCCCCCATTGCTCGGTGAGCTTCTGGCCCACGATGCGGCCGAGCACGTCGTTCGGGCCGCCCGGAGCGAACGGCACGACCATGCGGATCGCCTTCGCCGGATATTGCTGGGCCCAGATGCCCGGCGAGAACGCAATGCCCACCGACACCCACATCGAATACGCGGCCTTCAAGTTGCCCTCCCCGCGACGCACTGCGTGCGCCTTACTGCGGCTTGATGCCGGCAGTCGCGATGACCTTGTTGTATTTCGCAATCTCGGAGCCGATCAACTTCGTGAGATTCGCGCCGGAAACCACCAGCGCCTCGGCGCCGTTGCGCTCGAACTGCTCCTTCATGTCCGGCGACTGCGCCGTACCGACGAGTTCGGTCTGCAGGCGCTTGATGATGGGCGCAGGCGTGCCCTTGGGCGCGAAGAAACCGAGCCACAGCGACGCATCGAACCCCGCAAAACCGGATTCGGACACCGACGGCACATCGGGCAGCGCGGGCGAGCGCTTCGGCGTGCCGACCGCCAGCGGACGCAGCCGACCGGCCTTCGCCTGCGCGAGCACCGCCGGCATGCTGCCGAACAGCGCCTGCACCTGACCGCCCATGGTCGCGGTATTGGCCGGGCCGTTGCCGTTGTAGGGCACGTGCACGACGTCAATGCCGGCCACGCTTTTCAGCATCTCCATCGCGAGCTGCGTCGTCGTGCCGGTGCCGGCGGACGCGTAATTCATCTTGCCGGGCTGCGACTTCGCGAGCGCGATGAAATCCTTCAGCGTGTTCGCCTTGACGCCCGGATGCACGACGAGCAGGTACGGCGTCGTCGCGACGAGCGTGATCGGCTCGAAGTCCTTGATCGGGTCGTATTTGAGCTTCGCGTACGCGCCCACGGCAATGACGTGCGTGCTGGTCGTGCCCATCGTCAGCGTGTAGCCGTCGGGTGTCGCGCGCGCCGCAATCTCGGTGCCGATGGTGCCGCCCGCGCCGCCGCGGTTGTCGATCACGATCTGCTGGCCGAGCTTTTCACCGACGCGCTGCCCGACGAGCCGCGCGATGATGTCCGTGGAGCCGCCCGGCGGAAACGCGACGATCAGCCGGATCGGCTTGGTGGGATACGCCGGTTGCGCCACGGCGCCGCCGGC
>CAZMBS010000006.1:13336-33625 GCA_964564295.1 uncultured Streptomycetaceae bacterium | reverse complement strand
AGTTGTCCGGCTTTGATCAGGGCCGCAATGCGCGCGGCTTCGCTTTTCACAAACGCACCGAACGCTTCCGGCGTGCCGCCCGCGACTTCGAGTCCCAGTTGATCCAGACGCTGCTTCACATCGGACAGCGCGAGCGCCTTGTTGATTTCGCGATTGAGTTTCTCGATGACGGCGCGCGGCGTTTTCAGCGGCGCGGCCATGCCGAACCAGACCACGGACTCCGCGCCCTTGATTCCGGATTCGGAGAGCGTCGGCACTTCCGGCAGCAGCGGCGACCGCTTTGCGCTGGCGACGCCGATCACGCGCACGCGGTTCGACTTGATCTGCGCTTCCGCACTGACCGTCGTGGTATGCATGCCGGTCACCTGACCGCCCACGATGTCGGTCAGCGCGGGCGCCGTGCCCTTGTACGGCACGTGCGTGATCTGCATGCCCGTGGCGGCCACCAGGACCGCCAGCCCGATGTGCAGGCTGCTGCCCACGCCGGAGGACGCCCACGTGATCTTGTTCGGATTGGCCCTGGCGTACGCCACCAGATCTTTCACCGACTTCGCGGGAAAACCCGGATGGGTCAGCAGCAGCAACGGCGCGTAACCGATATACGCCACCGGCGCGAAATCCCCCACCCCGTACGGCGGCTTCTTCGCGAGCAGCGGCGAATTCACGCTGGGCGCGGGATTCGCGAGCAGCAGCGTGTGCCCGTCCGGATTGGCGCGCGCCACCGCCTCACCGCCGATCAATCCGCCCGCGCCGGGCCGGTTGTCGATCACGAACTGATGGCCCCATGAATCGGTAAGCTTCTGCCCGATCAGTCGTCCGATGATGTCGTTCGACGCCCCCGGAGGGAACGGCACGACCCAGCGCACGGGTCGCGCGGGGTACCCCGCGGCGGCATCACTGCCGCTGGCGGCCTGCCCCCATGAAAAACCGCCGGCACATAGCAAAGCCATCGCTGCCAGTACTCCCGAACTGCGCCGTCGTGCGGTGCGCCGCCGTGTCATGTCCACGCTCCGTAAAGCCTCCAGGCGGCAAGTGTAATGCGCGCCGCAGTCCGCGTCACGCGACGGCGCACGAGCGCACCTCACGACTAGCGCCTGCCCAGCGCCTCGGGATTGATGACGTTGACCGGCTTGCCCGCGGCAAACGCGAGAATCTGATTGAACGCGCTCGTGAACTGGCTCTCGTAGCCGCTTCTCTCGACGTACCCGATGTGCGGCGTGCAGACGGCGTTGTCGAGCCCGATGAGCGGATGTTGCGCACCGAGCACGGGTTCGTCCTCGTACACGTCGACCGCGGCCATGCCCGGGCGCCCTGCTTTCAACGCCGCCTCCAGCGCGCCTGGGGCGATGAGTCCCGCGCGGCTCGTATTGACGATCAACGCGGCGGGTTTCATGCGCGCAAGGTCGGCGGCCGACACGATTCCGCGCGTCGCCGCGATCAGTCTCAGGTGCAGCGAGATGACATCGCATTCCGCGAAAAACGCCTCGCGGCTCGCGGCCGGCGCATACCCGTCCGCCCGCGCCTTTTCCAGCGACGCTTCACGCGACAACACCTGAACCTGCATGCCGAACGCCTTGCCGTAACCCGCGACCGTCGCGCCGATGCGCCCGTAGCCGTAGATGCCGAGCGTCCTGCCGCGCAATCCCAGCCCCACCGTCGATTGCCAGCGCCCGGCCTTCAGCGCCGCGACTTCCTGCGGAATGCGCCGCATCGCGGCGATGATGAGCCCCCACGTGAGTTCCGCCGTCGCGTACGAGGGCTTTCCGGGATGCATGTCGGAACACAGCACGATGCCGTGTTGCGTGCAGGCATCGAGGTCGATGTGCGGATAGACGCTGCGCTGGCTGATGAGTTTCAGCCTGGGCAGCCGCGCGATCAGCGGCGCGCGGACCGGCGTGCGTTCGCGGATCAGCACGAGCGCTTCGGTGTCCTGCAGCCGCGCCGCGAGCAGGTCGACGTCCTTGGTGTGATCGTTCCAGATCGTCACCTCGTGGCCGTCGAGCAGCCGGAAGCAGTCGAGCGTGCGTACGGCGTTCTGGTAGTCGTCGAGGATGGCGATTTTCATGGGTCAGGCGAGCCAGCCCGCGCGCGCGGCGGCCACCACGCCGTCGACGATTTCCGGCGCGCGTCCGATGTAGGTCGTGGGATCGAGCACCGCGCGCAACGCCTCGGGCTTCATCGCCGCGCGCACCCTGTCGTTCAGCATCAGCGCCTTCTCGAACGACACGCCGTTTTCGATGCCGTGCATCGACGCCTCGTACACGAGATCGTGCGCGGTCTGCTTGCCGACCGTGTCCGATAACGCAAACATCACGCGCTCGGACAGCAGAAAGCCGCCGAGCATGTCGAGGTTGCTCCGCATGCGGGACACGTCCACGTGCAAACCTTCGAGCACGTACTTCATGGTCGCGAGCAGCGCCCCCGCCATCAGGCACGACTCCGGCAGCGTCTTCCACTCCGCGCGCCACGACGAGCCGTCGCGCTCGTGCTCGATCACCATGCATTCGAGCATGAGGCCGGCGTTGTAGCGGATCGCGCGGCTCACGCCCACCACGGCCTCGCAGCTCGACGGATTGCGCTTGTGCGGCATCGTCGAGGAGCCGACCTTGCCCTCGCTGAACGGCTCGAAAAGCTCGCCGAGCTCGGTATGCTCCAGGTTGACGATTTCGTTCGCGATCTTGCCGAGGGTCTGCCCCATCAGCGCGAGCGCGTTCACGTATTCGGCGAAGCGGTCGCGCGCGGGCTGCCAGTTGATGTCGGCGACGCCGAGGCCGAGCCGTTTCATCAGCCGCTTTTCGAGTTCGGCGGCCCGGGGACCGTACGACGCCTGCGTGCCCACCGCGCCCACCATGCCGCCGACGAACACGCGCGGCTCGAGCTCGCGCATGCGGTCGTGGTGACGGCCCATCTCGGAAAGCCACACCGCCGCCTTGTGTCCGAACGTGATCGGCAGCGCCTGCACGCCGTGCGAGCGGCCGACCATCGGCGTCGCGCGGTGCTCGTGCGCGAGCTTGCACAATGCCCGTCCGATCGACTTCATGTCGCGCAGGTAGATCGCGTGCGCCTCCTTCAACTGCAGCACGACCCCGGTGTCGAGCACGTCCTGCGTCGTCGGTCCGAAATGGATGTACTCGCCGTGACCGTCCCGGCAGAGTTTCTCGACGGCCTTCAGCGCGGGGATCAGCGGATGCTTGATGCTGCGGATGCCCGCGCCGATTCCCGCGAGATCGACCTTGCCGACGCTGGCGTTCGCCACGATGTCGTCCGCCGCCGCGCGCGGAATGATGCCCATCTCCGCCTGCTCGACGGCGAGCGCCGCCTCGAAGTCGTACCACTTCTGCACGCGATTCGCATCGTTGAAGATTGCCCTGAGCTCGGGCGTGCTCCACAGATGCCCGATCAATGCGTCGTCGAATACGCCGGAGGCCATGGGGATTCTTTCTGAAACAAATGGGGAGGCGGGATTCTACCTTACGCGCCGGACCGGAACGCCCCGCCGGCGTGGCGACGCGCTTGCCTGATACCGTCAATTCGCTGTCAACGAACAGCCAGCTCGCGTAGGGCGCAATAAGCGCAGCGCATTGCGCCGGTCGAAATCCATTCGGCGCAATGCCCGTTGATTATTGCGCCCTACGAATGCTGAGGTATCATTGAACGAGGCAGCAGGAGGAATCGCACATGTCGCAACCGATTATTCACTGTGACCCCGATATCCAGGGTGGCGTGCCGGTGTTCTACGGGACCCGGGTTCCCGTAAAAAACCTGTTCGACTACCTCGAAGCAGGCGATAGCCTCGACCAGTTCCTGCATTCATTTCCATCCGTGAGAAGGGAACAAGCCGTAGCCGTGCTGGAACTGGCCCGAGAAGCGCTGGTCCCCGATGCGCATCCTGCTTGACGAGTCCCTCCCGATCGAACTGCGCGACGAACTCCCGCGGCACGCCGTTCGCAGCGTGCAGGAGATGGGCTGGAACGCGCTCAAGAATGGCGAGCTGCTGCTTCGCGCGGTGGATCAGTTTGATGTATTCCTGACGGCGGATCAAAACCTGCAGTATCAGCAAAACCTCAAGACTCTTCCGATCGCAGTGGTAGTACTCGTTGCCGAGAGCAACCGCATTCAAAGCCTCAAGCCGCTGGTTCCGGACCTCCTGTCCGCGCTCACGTCCCTCGTGCCTCGAACGCTTTTCCACATCGGTGGTTGATGTTTCCGGCTACGCGCGCTGAACAAGCCGCGACAATCGGTGTGATTCAAACCCGGAGCGCCTTCATGAAAGCCGTACAGATAACCGAAACCGGCGGTCCCGAAGTTCTGCGCTACGTCGAACTGCCGACGCCCGAACCCGGACCCGGCGAGGTGCTGGTGAAAGCACACGCCATCGGCGTCTGCATGCCCGAAACGCTGGTGCGCAAGGGCGCATACGCCTGGATGCCGCCGCTGCCGGTGATTCCCGGCATCGAAATGAGCGGCACGGTGGAAAAGTCCGCCGGCGGCACCGGCCGGCTGCGCCCGGGCCAGCCCGTGTTCGTGTGCGCGCGTGAATTCCGGCAGCGCTGCGGCTGCTATGCCGAATACCTCGTGGCGCGCGAGGACCAGCTGTACCCGCTGCCCGAAGGCATCGATCTCGATCAGGCAGCCGGACTCGCCAACTATCAGGTCGCCTGGCACCTGCTCAATTCCGCGTTGAAGGGTTTTCAGTACGACTCCGCGCTCGTCATCGCCGCGGCGGGCGGCGTGGGCACCGCGCTGGTGCAACTCGCCAAGGCCTACGGCAAGCGCGTGATCGGCGTCGTGAGCTCCGATGCGCGAGCCGCGTTCGTGCGCGCGCAGGGCGCCGACGACGTCGTCAACCGGACGAACGGAAATCTGGTCGGACAGGTCGCGCAACTCACCGCCGGACGCGGCGTGGATCTCGTGCTCGACAGCGTCGGAGGCGCGAACATGACGGCACTGTTCGACTGCCTCGACCGCTTCGGCCTGCTGATGCTGTACGGCCGTCTCGAAGGTCCGCCCACTGGCGACATCCATGGTGCGATCGCGAAGGCGCCGTGGCGCAGCGCGGCGTTCCGCTACTTCACGATGCACACGCTGGACGACTGGCCCGAACTGCGCGCGCGCTGCACGCTCGACCTGATCCGCCTGCTGCACTCGGGCGCCATTCAGGTGCCGATCTACGAGCGCATACCACTCTCCGAGGCGGCGCGCGCCCATCGCGTGTTCGAGTCGGGGCAGGTCATGGGCAAACTCATCATGAAGCCGTAGATCAGGGTACGGACACGATATGGAACCGGAGTCGACGCTGGTTCATGAGCTGCTGAAAGCCGATCGCCTCGCGGAAGCAGTCGAATGGGTTCTGTCCGAACGGATGGACTCACTGCGGCAATACGAACCGGTGCTGCACGGCCTGCAAGGGTGCGATCCACGGTCCGACCGCCAGTCAGCCGCGTTTTATCTCGCAGCATACCTTCTGTTGACCGGCGATCACGCGGGAGCGCGACTCGCTTTTGAAACCTACGTCGACACCGATCGCTCCAAATGCATCGTAACTTGCACGTGGGTGGCAGACCCGGCCACATGCTTCGATTTTGAGCCGCCGGCAAGGTTGGGCGGGCGCACGTTCGCGCTGCATCAGATGACGATACCGCCGCGAAAATCGGAAGACGTTCCGACCGATCAGACCAGAGGACCGGCAGCCGTTGCAAGAATTCCCGGCGGCAGCGTGCTGGGACTGTCGTTCATTCCCATGAGCCGCAATGCCACTGCATGTCTGGACTGGTTTGTGCACCACCGGTTGAACTTGAACAAGGTCATGAATTCCGAAAACAGCCGCACCCTTCCGCTCGTCACGCCCAACGCGCTGCTGGCCTGTTTCGACGGCACCGACGAGTACGACGAGGGCATCCTGATCGGCAACTGCGATAATTTCGGTCATTGGCTTCTGAATCACCTTGCACGTCTCGCGCTGGTAATGCCCGACGGAAAATTCGAGGGAATTCCGCTTGTCGTCGGCGAGAACATCAGTGGAACGCAACTCGATTGCCTGGCCCGATTCGGCTTCGACCGGTCGAAACTGATCCAGCTGCGTCAGGGTCGCCTCGCACGTTTCAAGATGCTGTGGGCTCCCGTGATGCCGTTTTGCGCGCTGGACAACAGCCTGTGGTGGTCTCCTTACATCGTCGACTTTCTGAGATCGCAGTTTCGCCTCAGACCGCCGGATTCCGGCCCGCGGCGCCGCCTGTTTGTGTCCCGGCGGAACAGCCGTTGGCGGCGGCTTTCCAACGAAGACGAACTGCGCCCCTACCTGGTCGGACTGCGTTTCGAATTCGTCGATCCGGGATCGCTGACGATCGCGCAGCAGATTGACCTTGCGTCGAACGCGGAAATCATCATGGGTCCGACCGGAGCGGGCATGAATATTCTGATATTCGCGCCCGGCGATGCAGTAGTCATCGATCTCACGCATCTCGGCGGCGAGATGGCGCTGACGTATCCGATTTGCAGCCAGATCGGTCAGCGCTACATCAAGGTCGAAGGTACGCGAGAGGCAAACGACGACGATCCGCTAAAGCACGATATTTCCGTCACCCGGCGGCAGATTACGGAAGCGCTTCGCATCGCGGGCGTGCAGGCCTGATTCCTCAAGTGGTGCCAATGGCCTGCCGTCAACGGCCGCCCCAGACCGCTCCAGCATATGCGGCCCGCGCACGCGATCGAGCATCGTGTCGGAACCGGTCATGGGCAAACTCATCATGAAGCCGTAACGGCGGCTACCGGCCGTAATACTCCCGGGTCGTTTCCCACGCGATGGTTTGCAGGAACCGGGCGGTCTCGGCATCGATGCCCGCGTGGTACTTGTTGCCGACCGGCGATATCCCGAAGACCGCCGCGTAGACGGTGGCCGCCGAAAGATAGGTACCGGCGAGACTGGGGTGGCGCTTGTCCGGCTGGTAGAGCTCCAGTTCCGGACGTTTCGCGATGGCGTTCGCGAAGGCGAGGCCCGACGGGACGACCAGCGCGTCGTTGTTGTTGCCCGCGGTGGTGTACTCCTCCGCGAGCTGCGCCGTCATCTCCGGCTTGTCCTTGTAGGCCCAGGTCATCAGAAAGATCGGCGCCGCCCCGTGCTTTCTGACGATGTCGCTCTGCTTCTTCGCGTACTCGTGAAACACGGACTTCAACTTCGGGTGAACGGGACACTGGCTGCAATCGATCATGATGACGGCGTCGAACAGCTTGTCGAACTTGTTGAACCGGATTTCGTTGTCGCCGACGAAGGAATACTTGCCGATGCCGTTCGGCCGGAAGTAGGACTCCATGTCGTGCCAGTCGAAGCCGGAACCGCCGATCGTCACCGACGTGCCGCGGTGGGCCATTTTCGGCTCCCCCGACCGCACCAGCGCACCGAGGTGGTTGTGCATGCTGTTGTTGTAGTAGAAGAAACTGTTCCCCACCCACATGATCGAGCGCGGCGGCCCGCCGTCCAGTCGGGTGCGCGCGGGTTTGGTCTGCGCAGCCAGATCGCCCGACAGGAACACCAGCAGAAACAGCGACATCAGCGCGGCGCCCGCGCCGCCAGCACGAACTGCTCCGAACATGAACGCTCTCCTCCGGTTCTTGCGCAAATTGGATGTCATGCAGCGCCTACACCCGCTCCAGTATGTGCAGCCCGCGCACGCGGTCGAGCAGGTAGATCAGGCCGCGATCGTCGACCGTCACGTCGTTCGACTGCACGCGCGCGGCACCCGGCGGCACATCGGGCATGAACGACGCCACTTCCTTCGGCGCGTGCGGTTTCGCGACGTCGATGATCCGGAGCCCGTGCGCGAACCACGCGACGGGGATTTCGGTGCCGTTTACGATGCGCTCGGCCGGCTGGTGGCAGCCGGTCATGTACGGCTGCGCTTCGGCCGGCATGTCTTCGAGCTGGAACGTCGAAATCGGCACCGGGTGCTTCTCGTCGGTGATGTCGACCACCCAGAGAAACGATGCCGGATACGGAGGGCAACCTTCGAGCCGGCCAACGTCCTCGTCCGACACCACCATGATGTCGCGGCCGTCGATCTTGAACGGAAGCTTCAGGCAGGTGTGCGTCGGCCACGGGAACGGCGGACTCCAGTCGACGTGCGATACCAGCTTCGGCTTCGACATGTCTTCGATGTCGAGGATCACGAAGCCGCCGTACCAGTAACTCGTATAAAGCCGGTTGCCCATGCGCAGCGGATGATGGCACTTGTGATTGGCACCTTTCCACGTCGCCTTCTCCCCGCCGGCCTCCCACTGACCGGGCAGCCACCAGCGGCCGACCTCCTGCGGCTTCGCGGGATCCTTCAGGTCGAGAATCATCACGATGTTGCCGAGATACCCGTCCGCCGTGGGCGAAATGTACGCATACCGGCCGTCGAAATCGAAGCGATGCACGCCGCGCGCCCAGTTCGGTCCCGGCTTGTCGTCGGTCTTCCAGTTGGTGATGTGGCGCGGCTGCGCGGGATTCGACACGTCGAAAATGCCCAGTCCGCCCTGAAAGTCGGCGGGCGGCACCTCACCCTTCGCGGCGCTGCTGTTCAGCACTTCGCGGTTGGTCAGCATGATGTCGTTCGCGACGCGCACCTTGTGCGAATGCGTGCCCGTCGGCATCGACACCTGCGCGACCTGGCGGGGATTTTTCGGGTCCTTCACGTCGATGATCAGCGTGCCGTTCGGATTGCGCATGTTGCCGATGTAGGCGTAGCCCTTCTCGACAACGACCTGCCCCCCGCCCGCGCAGTCGAACCACGACATCGGCTGCATCGGCCGGTTGCCGCGCAGCGACACCTGGGCGCCGCCCGCCTGCTTCACGTCCACGTACGCGACTTCCTTGATCCCCTTGCCCACACTCATGATGCTCTCCCGTCGTTGATGGCGCCGCTAGCGCGTGGCTTCCAGCTTGATGTTGGCCTGACGCACGACCTTCTCCCACTTCATGATCTCCCCGCGTATGTGCGCCGTCAGCTGCTCCGGCGTGCCCGCGACCACCGTGCTGCCCTCCGTCGCGAGGCGGTCCCGCACGTCCGGCGCGCGCAACAGCGCCACCGTTTCGCGGTTCAGCAACGCCGTGATTTCCCTGGGCGTTTTCGCCGGCGCGAGCAACCCGTACCAGCCGCTGAACGCATAGCCCGGCACGCCGGCTTCGCCGACCGTCGGCACTTCCGGCATCGCGGCATTACGCTGGGCGGTGGTCACCGCCAGCGCGCGCACCTTGCCGCTTTTCACGACCGGCAGCGTCGACAGCACGGTGCCGAGATACATCTGGATGAAACCGGCAATGAGATCATTGTGCGCGGTGTTGCCGCCCTTGTACGGTATGTGCACGACGTCGATGCCCGCCATGCTTTTCAGCAGTTCGGTGCCGAGATGCACGATGCCGCCGGAGCCGGACGACGCGTAGTTCAACTGGCCGGGCTTCGCCCTGGCCAACGTGATCAGTTCCTTCAGGGTTTTCGCGGGCACGGACGGATGCACCGTGACGATGAACGGCTGCTGGCTCACCTGCGTGATCGGCTCGAACCCGCCGACCGGGTCGTAATTCAGTTTGTAGAGACTGGGATTCGCACCGTAGCTGCTCGACACGAGAATCAGCGTGTATCCGTCGGGCACGGATTTCGCCACCAGCTCCGTCCCGAGGTTGCCGCCGGCGCCGGCGCGGTTTTCGACGACGAACTGCTGGCCGAGACGCTCCGAGAGCTTTGCCGCGACCGTGCGCGCGGACAGGTCGGCGCCGCCGCCCGGCGCGAACGGCACGACGAGGCGGACCGCGCGCGACGGATACTTGTCCTGCGCCAGCCCCGGCATCGCCGCCGCGAGCAGTGCAGCCGCGAGCACGTCGCGCCGGGCATTCCGTTTGATCGTCATGTGCACCTCGCTCGTCGAATCAACGTTTCTCGATAACGCGCTACTCGATGCGTATGCCGGCCCGCCGTATGACACCGGCCCACTTTTCCTGCTCCGCGCGCATGAAAACCGCGAACTGCTGCGGCGACGACGGCGCGGGGTCGGACCCGAGGCCGAGCAGCCGGTCCCGCGTTTCCGGAAGATTCAACGTACGCACGATTTCGGAGTTTAACCGCGCGACGATCGCCGGTGGCACTTTCGCCGGCGCGACCCATCCGAACCAGCCGATCACCTCGAATCCCGGAAATCCCGATTCGGCGACGGTGGGCAGATCCGGAGCGACTGCGGAGCGCTTGCCGCTCGTGATGGCCAGCGCACGCGCGCGCCCCGCCTTGACCTGCGGCAGCGCAACCAGAGCGAGGCTGAACAGCCCCTGTACCTGACCGCCGATCAGATCGGTCAGCGCCGGACCCCCGCCCTTGTACGGCACGTGAATGAGCTGCGCGCCCGACGCAATCCGAAAGAGTTCCAGCGCGAGGTGCCCGGAACTGCCGTTGCCGGCGGATGCAAACGCGAACTGCCCCGCTTTCGTGCGCGCCGTCGCGATCAGTTCCTTCACCGATCCCGCCGCGACGGCGGGATGCACGACCAGGATGTTGGGGACGGTGATCCCGCCGGAAATTGCGGCGAAATCCTTGATCGGATTGAATTTTACGTCCCGATACAGGCTGGGATTGATCACGAGGCCGGCCGCTACCGCCGTGAACGTATAACCGTCCGGCGCCGCACGCGCGGTCGTTTCATACGCGATGTTGCCGTTCGCCCCCGGGCGATTGTCGATCACGACGATCTGCCCCAACGCGTCGGTCAGACGCGGCGCGACAAGCCGGGCCAGCGTGTCCGCCGGGCCTCCGGGAGGCACCGCGACGATCATGCGAATCGGTTTGGTCGGATAGTTGCCCGCGGATCCGGCCGGCGCCGCAAGCAGCACGGCCGGCAACGCAGTCCATAGCGCTACGATCGAACACACCGGCAGGCGACCACGCATCATCGGGAATTCCGAACGAATGGATATCGTGCACTGTATCGCACCCGCCGCAAACCCGTAAGCCGGCATTCCATATGATGGCGCGGCGCAGCCGCCGTAGTGCGTAGCGTCCGCGAAATGGATGCGCGATGATCGTGCGATGCTATGATGGAAAATGACATTCCCGGCCCGCCATTGATCGCGACTGATGCGCACCGCCCCGTCCAAACTGTGTTCCGTTGCCGATCTCGCGCGCCGCGTCGATGACGGAATCGCGCTCGGACTGGGCGGCATGTTTCTGCATCGCGGGCCGTTCGCCTTCGTGCGCGAGCTCGTGCGCCAGAAGAAACGCAGTCTCGAAATCATCAAACCATCGCCCGGCTACGACCTCGACCTGCTGTGCCGCGCCGGCGCCGTACGCAAGGTGCGCGCGGGCATCGTGGCCATGGAAGGCAATTTCGGCCTCGCGCGCTGGTACCGCAAGGCAATCGAGAGCGGATCGTCGTCGCTCGAAGAACACGCCTGAATGACGCTCGTTGCCGGGCTGCGTGCAGCCGCCTACGGAATTCCGTTTCAGCCGGTCGGCGGCGTCCACGGCAGCGATCTCTCGCGCGTGAACGGCTGGCAGACCGTGCGCGACCCCTACGGCTCCGGCACGGACGTGTACGTGATCCCGGCGATTGCGCCCGACGTCACGATCATCCACGCCGCGGAAGCGGACCTCCAGGGCAATGCGCGCGTATACGGGTCGCCGTTCTGGGATCAACCGCTCACGCGCGCGGCGAAACGCGTGCTGATCACCGCGGAAAAACTCGTGCCGACCGACACGCTGCGCGCGCAGCCCGAACTCACGCTCGTGCCGGCGTTCATGGTCGAAGCGGTCGCCATCGTTCCCGGCGGCGCGTGGCCCGGGTCCATGCACCCGTATTACGAAATCGACTATCCGGCCGTCGAGGCCTACCTGCACGATGCGCCCGGCGTTCTGGACGCGCACCTCGCCGCCGCGCCGGAAGCACCGCGCTGAACGCTTTCCCACCCCATCGCATCCGCAACCATCGACAACCGCCATGCCCAACCAGGCCAACGACTGGACCCAGGTCCGCTACCAACTCGACAAGTCGGAAAATTTCAACGCCATCTGCAATTCGCCGTGGTACTCCGATGCCGTCTACGAGAAATTCTCCGAGGCCGAGTACGCGCGCCGGCACGCGCTCGCACGCAGCCTCATGGCGCGCGACGGGCTCGATGCGCTGGTGCTGTGCGGGAGTCCCAACATCTACAGCCACGGCAGCGGCGTGACCTGGGGCTGCGGTTTGATCGACGCGCGCGGCATGGCGCAATACATGGTGCTGCCGCTGCATGGCGAGCCCACGCTGATCTACCCCCATCCCGGCTGCCACATCGAGGCCGTGCGCAAAATGGTCGCGATCCGCGACGTGCGCAGCGGCCAGCACGGCCACTACGGGCGCGCGGTAGCCGAGCGGCTGGCCGAACTCGACCTGCACCGGGGCCGCATCGGCGTCACCGCCGCCGACCGCACCGGGCCCGAGTTCATGGGTGTCAACGCGTGGCTCGAAATGAAGAAGCATCTGCCCGACGCCGAATTCGTCCTGCTACCGATGCTGCTGCACGAGCTGACCTATCGCAAGAGCGCGGAAGAATTCCGTGCGATGGCCAAGGCAGGCGAACTTGCCATGGCGGCCCAGCGCGCCGTCGCGGCGCGCGCGAAGCCCGGCGTGCGCGAGTATCAGCTCGCCGCGGCCGCCACCCATGCGGTGCAGGACGGCGGCGGACAGGTGCATCTGCTGATGATCGGCTCGACGTCCATGCTCGACCCTCGCCTGGTGTTTCCGAACCCGAATCCCTCGCAGCGCGTGCTGGCCCGGGGCGACGTGGTGTTGTGCGAACTCGCGATGACGTACATGGGCTACACCGCAAAGATCGGGCACCCGGTGACGCTGGGCCCGCCGACCGAGCGATACCGGGCCTTCTTCCAGGACGTGGTGGCGCCGGGCTTCAGGGCGGTCGAAGCGCAGGTGCGGCCCGGCAACACGCTGGAAGCCGCGCGCCAGGCGGTCTCGGGCGTGTTTCGCGCGAAAGGCGCGCAGTCGCGGCCGATCCTGTTTCACGGCCACGACCTCATCACGTCGCTGCCCTTCGTCATGACCGACGAGGTGAAAGGCGCACCGTTCGACATGACGATCCAGCCGGGCATGTCCTACGGCATCGAAATCACGCCGATCAACGCCGACGGCACCTTCGGCATTTTTCTTTCGCGCTCGTACGCGGTGACGGAGAACGGCGTGCAGGCGCTGACGCCGTTTCCCGTCGAGGATTTCATCGTCGCAGGGTGATCACCGCCGATGCCCGGACCCTGGACACCGTTTTCGTTCATCGTCGTCAATCTCGCCCGGGAGATCCGCGCGAACGAGATCGCATTCTCCGGCGTGAATTCGACGCTGCCGATGCTCGCGTGCCTGCTGGCGAAACGCGCGTACGATTTTCACTTCACGTACATCAACGTGGCGGGCGGCGTGGAGCCGGTCCCGGTCACACTGCCGCACTCCAGCAGCGATCCGGCCATCGTCACCGGTTCCCCCGCCATCTTCGCCAATCCGGATTTCTACGATTTGTGTACACGCGGCGGCCTTGATCTGGTTTATCTGGGTTGCGCGCAGATCGACGCCGAGGGCCGCACCAACGTATCGGCGATCGGCTCCTGGGACAACCCCAAAGTGCGGCTGCCGGGCGGGGGCGGCGCCGCGGTCATGATGCCGACCGCGAAGCGCGTGGCGACGTGGCGCACGGAACATTCCCCGCGCGCGCTCGTTGAGAAACTCGATTTCGTGACCGCCGCCGGCAATATGGCGGCGCTCATCACGCCGCTTGCAGTTTTTCGGCGCGAGCCCCGGGCCGGGTCGCGTTTTCGCCTCGCGTCGTGGAATCCGGATGTCACGCGCGACGACGTGGCCACGCGCACGGGCTTTGCGTTCGATGACGCAGATGCCGTGCCGACACCGGCGCCCACCGTCGCGGAAAGCGCGGCACTCGCCGCCCTCGACCCGGATGCCAGATTTTCCAATGAAATCAGTGGATAAGAGGAGCCAGCGCATGAACGTCGGATTTATCGGGCTCGGTGCCATGGGCCAGGGCATCGTGCCGCGGCTCATGGCCGCCGGCCACACGGTGACCGCGTGGAACCGATCGCGCGACAAGGCGGAGCCGCTGCTCAGGTCCGGCATGCGCTGGGCCGACACACCGCGCGCGGTCGCCGCGCAATCGGAAATTGTATTCTCGATCGTGACCGATGCAGACGCCGTGCGCGCCGTCGCACTGGGTCCGGACGGCATCATATCGGGACTGCCTGCGGAAGGCCTCTATCTCGACATGAGCACCATCGCGCCTGAACCCAGCCGGGCGATTGCAGCCGCGTTCGCCGCCGCGGGACGCACGATGCTGGATGCGCCGATTTCGGGCAGTCCCGTCACGCTCGCACAGGGCAATGCGTCGACGATGGTCGGCGGCAACCGCGCGGCCTACGATCGCGCGCTGCCGGTGCTGCTCGCAATCGGACCCAAATCCACGTACATCGGCGGCAACGGGCTCGCGGTACAGATGAAGCTTTCGGTCAACGCGCTGCTGATGATCGAAGTCATCGCGTTCGGCGAAGCCGTGGCCCTTGCCGAAAAAGGCGGCGTCGCGCGGGAAATCGCCGTGGATGCGATATTGAAGAGCGTTGCGGCATCGCCCGTGCTCGGCTATCGCGGACCGTTCATACTCGACGGTAAAATGCCGAAGGTGCCGCTCGCCGACGTCACGTTGCAGCAGAAGGACATGCTGCTGGTGCTCGAACAGGGGCGCCGGCTCGGTTCGCCGACGCCGCTCGCCGCGGCGGCGAACGAAATGATGAACGCGTGCCGCGGACTCGGAATCGCGCACCACGATTTCGTGATCGCGCACGAAGCCTATCGCCGGCTTGGAGGTCAGTCGACATGAAACCCGACGCATACACGACGCTGAAACCCTACCGCACCAGTCTCCGGGACGTGCCCAAGGTGGGCGGCCTCAGGGAAAAGGACGGCTGGGTCAACATGCAGGTGCAGTTCCTGATCAATCAGAAAACCTGCGGTTCCGACAATCTGCTCGTCGGCTGGACCGTGCTGCCGCCCGGCGCGCAGCACGACCGGCACCGGCATTTCCACTGCGACGAATTCTGGATCGTGATCCGGGGCCACGGCGTGATGTACACCGAGGACGGCGAGCATCCCTCCGGCGAGGGCGACGTCGTGTTCACGCCGCGCGGACACTGGCACGGCTTTCGCAACACGTCTGACGCGGACGTGGTGCTGGCATGGGGCTGGAGCGGCGCGGGGTCGCTCGAGGCCGCCGGTTACGAATCCGTCGAAGGCGGACGCACGCACGGATGAGCGCCCCCTGGTACGACCCGCGCATCGCGCGCGGCATGGCGGCGCAACTGACGCGCTGGCACGAGTTGCAGAAGGCCGGCCACAAGGCAATCGGCTGGAAGGTCGGATTCGGCTCGCCCGCTGCGATGGAAAGCCTCAAGATCACCGCGCCGCTCGTCGGATATCTGCTATCGACTGCGGAACTCGAGACCGGCGCCAAGGTGTCGCTCGCGGGCTGGCACAAGCCTGCGGCCGAGGCGGAAATCGCCGTTACGCTCGGAAAAACGCTCGCGGGCGGTGCGAGCCGCGAAACCGCGAAGGCTGCGATTTCGGGCATCGCGCCCGCGATCGAACTGGCCGACGTGGATGCGCCGCCCACGGACGTTGCGGCGATCCTCGCCGGCAACATCTATCAGCGCCACGTCATACTCGGAAAACCCGACCGCACGCGCGCAGGCGGCAATCTCGATGGCGTGACCGCGATAATCCATCGCAACGGCGTGGAGCATGCGCGCACGACGGACACGCAGGCGGCCACCGGCGACCTCATCGACATCGTGCGCCACGTGGCGGACCTGCTCGGTGCGTTCGGCGAACAGTTGAAAGCCGGTCAGACCATCATCACCGGATCGATCACGCCGCCGTTGTGGGTCGAACCGGGCGAGGAACTCGCATTCGCGCTCGAGCCCGTCGGCATGGTTGCGGCGCGCTTCAAGAGCGCGGCGTAGCCCGCGCGCATGCGACCGGAACGCTTCGCGGCCCACTATAATGCCGGGCATTCCTCCAGCGGGATCGCGAACGCCGCGGCCCGCAGGCCATCCACCACCCGGGAGACCACACCATGGCGGCGCCATCCGCTCCACACGCCTACGGCTATCTGACGCACCAGGAAGTCCGCTTTCTTGACGCGGCGGTCGATCGCCTGATTCCGCCGGACGCGCTCGGACCCGGTGCACGCGAGGCCGGCGTTACCTGCTACATCGATGGCGCGCTCTGCAGCGTGTGGGGCACGCATGGCCGCAACTACCGGTCCGGACCGTGGCGCGACGGCACGCCCCAGCAGGGCTACCAGTCGCGCCTGACGCCGCAGGAAGTCTATCGCGCGGGCATCCGCGAAACCAACGCACTGTGCCTGGCACGGCACGGAAAGTCTTTTGAAAACCTTGCGCACGAGCAGCAGGACGCCGTGTTGCGGTCGCTGGAGCACGGTGAAATCGAACTGGAATCGCTGGCCGGAAAACTGTTCTTCGATCTGCTGTTGCGCAACACCGAGGAAGGATTTTTCGCGGACCCGATGTACGGCGGCAATCGCGGCAAGGCCGGCTGGAAGCTGCTGGGCTTTCCCGGAGTCGCATCGGGCGCGTATCGCGAGCACCTCGACAATGCGACGCCGTACCGTGCCGAACCCGTGAGCATCCTCGACATCGAAACGCAGCAGGCGCAGGTCGACGCGCAGGGCTTTGCGAAGCACAACATGATCCGGGGGCAATGACATGGCGGTCACGAAAATGAAGCCCGTGGACGCCGTGGTCGTCGGCAGCGGCGTCGCCGGCTCCATCATCTGCATGGAACTCGCGAGCGCGGGGCTCAAGGTGTTGTGCCTCGAACGCGGGCGCATGGTGGAACCGCAGCACGACTTCACGATGCCGTACGTGCACGACGAGCTGAAATACGATCGTCGCAGCGACATCTTCCAGAACCTCGCGCGCGAGACCATCACCTTTCGCAACACCATGAACGAGACCGCGCTGCCGATGCGCGAAATGGGATCGTTCAAGCCGGGCGAGATCGTCGGCGGCACGGCCGCGCACTGGGGCTGCAATGCGCGGCGCTTTCTGCCGTACGATTTCGACATCCGCAGCCGGCTGACCGAACGCCACGGTCCGGGTTTTTTCCCGGAGGACTGCACGAGTCAGGACTGGGGCGTGACGTACGAGGAACTCGAGCCCTATTACGACCAGTTCGAGCACATTTACGGCGTGGGCGGCAAGGCAGGCAACCTCAACGGCGAGATTCATCCCGGCGGCAATCCGCACGAGGGCGCGCGCTCGCGGGAATATCCCAACCCGCCGACCCGCCGGACACCGCAGGGCGAGATGTTCGCGCGGGCCGCGACCGAACTGGGCTACGCGCCGTTTCAGGGCCCCGCGGCCGCGATGACGCGGGACTACAACAATCTCTACAAGCTGCATCTGGGCGAATGCGCGCGCGGCGGGTTCTGCAGCAGCCACGCCTGCGCCCAGGGCGCGAAGGCGAATCCCCTTAGCGCGGTGATACCCGCCGCGATGAAATTGGAGAACTTCGAACTCCGCCCGCTGTGCAACGTGATCCGGATCAACACGGATTCGACCGGAAAACAGGCCACCGGCGTCACCTACATCGACGCGCGCGGCCGGCAGGTGGAGCAGCCGGCGAGCCTGGTGGTGCTCGCGGCGTACTGTTTCAACAACACGCGGCTGCTGCTGCTTTCCGGCATCGGCAGACCGTACGATCCCGTTTCCGGCACCGGCGTCGTGGGTCGCAACTACGCCTACCAGACCGGTGGAAAGGTGCAGGTGTTCTTCGACGACCGCGAGTTCAATCCGTTCATCGGCGGCGGCATGGTCAATACGTCGATCGACGATCTGAACGGCGACGCGCTCGACCGCGCCGCACTCGGCTTCGTCGGCGGCGCCTACGTCGCGGTGTCGAGCGCGGGTGCGACGCCGATCAAAAACAAGCCGGTACCGCCGGGCACGCCGCGCTGGGGCGCGCAGTGGAAGCAGGCCGCCGCGCGCTACTATCGCCGCAGCTTCGCGATCAGCATACACGGCTCGTGCCAGAGCTACCGCCAGCACTATCTCGATCTCGACCCGACATATCGGGACGCCAACGGCCTGCCGCTGCTGCGCATGACCTTCGACTGGCATGCGAACGAAAAGAAAATGCTGCACTTCATGAACGAGAAGTGCACGGAGATCGCCCGGGCGATGCAGGCGGACATCGTTGCGCCGCATCACGTGCCCGGCAAGTACAGTCTCGTTCCGTATCAGAGCACGCACAACGTCGGCGGCGCGGTGATGGGCGCGGACCCGTCAACCAGCGTCGTCAACAAATATCTTCAGTCGTGGGACGTGCCCAACCTGTTCGTGGTGGGCGGCAGCGCGTTCCCGCAGAACGGCGCGGTGGGACCCACCGAAACCATCGGCATGCTCGCGTGCTGGGCCGCCGACGGCATGAAGGACATCTATCTCAAGCGGCCGGGCATGTCGATGGTCTGAGCGGCGCGCCCGCGCGCTAACTTCCCGGAATGATGCCGGGCGGCAGGGTGTAACAGAAATCTGCTACGTCCTCGGGCTTGCACTTCCAGACACGGTCCATGAATCTTGAATTAAAACAATGTGTTAGTGCATTTCGCAACGGGCGCAGCCGGAACGGGTAGCCGAACACGTAGGGATGGATCGAGATGTTGCAGACGAGCGGGTGGTGCGCGCTCTGCTCCACCATTTCCTCGAATTGGTCCACCAGCATGTCGCAGAACTCGCGCCCGGTGTGCTGACGGTGTACCACCTGCGGGGAATCGTTGAGTTCCACCGGATAGGGCACCGAGAGAATCGGGCCCGACCGCGTGCGCATCCAGATCGGCTGGTCGTCGTGCGGCCAGTCCATCGTGTAGCGGTATCCCGCTTCCTTCAGCAGATCGGTCGTCCACGGATTTTCGTACGCGCCCGCGCCCATCCAGCCTTTGGGCGGCCTGCCCTCGTTTTTCGCGAACGTCTCGGTCACCTCGGCGATCTGCCGCGCTTCGTCCGCCTCCCACCTGAAATCGTGCTGATTCTCGGAGTTGGTACGGCCATGGCCGACGATCTCGTCGCCGCGGCTGCGCAGCCGCTCGAATATCTGCGGCGCGTAGTCGTACAGCAGGCTGTTCGTGTTGTGCGCAAGCGGCATCCGCAGTTCGTCGGCCAGATCGAAGAGCCGCCAGATGCCGATCCGGTTGCCGTAATCGCGCCAGGCATAATTGCGCTGCGTCTGGGGTTCGCCATGTTTCGCGTTGTCGTGCCCGCGCCCCTTGCCGAACGCAAAACACTCGATGTTGGTGGTGATGCAGAACGCGAGACGTTTTCCGCCCGGCCACGAGTAGTCCTTGCGCGCGGTGATCGGCGAATAATCGTAGCGCTGGTGGCGCGGCAGCTTCAAAGAACTCAACGTCACGGCTCCGTGGAGACACCGCCCGAGCGGCGATGCGAAATTACCAGTATAACGCCCGGCCCGTCGCGTCCTCAATCCGGCCTGATATCCGCCTGTCGGGCCGGTGTTGCAGCGAATATAATTGGGCCGCTCAACCGCGAAACTCGCGAATTATCGCCGTTGCCTGGGCAAACCCTTTCGTTCACAAGCACAAGCGAAGGATCACCATGCGTATCTCCATGTATAACGCTTCCATCCCGGCCATGATCAAAGTGCTGGGCAATCTCGATGCCATCCTCGACAAGGCCATCGCGCACGCCGCCGCGCGCAAAATTGACGATTCCGCATTCGTCGAGGCGCGTTTGTTCCCCGACATGTTTACCTTCGCCCGGCAAGTACGCATCGCGACCGATATGGCCAAGGGCGCAGGTGCGCGTCTTGCGGGAATTGAAATTCCCAAATTCGAAGATAACGAGCAGACCTTGGCGGAACTCAAGGCGCGCCTGCGCAAAGCCGTTGATTTTCTGAGCACACTGACGCCAGCGCAAATCGACGGCTCGGAAGATCGCGCGATTACACTCACCGCCGGCGGCAATACCTTTCACTTAAAGGGACTCGATTATCTGAATTCCTGGGTGCTGCCGAACTTCTATTTTCACGTGACGACGGCTTACAACCTGCTGCGTCACGGTGGCGTGGATATCGGCAAGATGGATTTTCTCGGGAAGGTACAGTAGCTCGAATACTAGACTTCCGGCTTCGCGCCGGATGCCTTGATGATACGGGCCATTTTGTCGACTTCGCTCTTCACAAGCATCGCGAATT
>CAZMBS010000006.1:0-13236 GCA_964564295.1 uncultured Streptomycetaceae bacterium | reverse complement strand
GCCTTGATGATACGGGCCATTTTGTCGACTTCGCTCTTCACAAGCATCGCGAATTCTCCGGGTGACCGGCTGTCGGCCTCGATGCCCTGCTTGAACAACTGATCCTTCATTTCCGGCGTGGACAGGGCCTTCGCGATCACGGTGTTAAGGCGCGCAACGATGTCCTTCGACACCTTCGCCGGCGCGTGCAGTCCGTACCACGTGTCGAAGACGTAGTCCTTGACACCGGCCTCACGCAACGTCGGCAGCGACGACAGAAACGCGGATCGCTTCTCGCCGGTGGTCGCCAGCGCGGTCAGGCGCTTCGAATTGATGAACGGCACCGTGCCGGGCAACGCCGAGATCATGACCTGGGTCTGACCGGCGACCATGTCCGTCAACGCTGGCGCGGTCCCCTTGTACGGAATATGCACCATACTGGTAACCGTGGAGAGTCGGAAATATTCCATCGCCAGATGCGAGGTGCCGCCCGCGCCGGTGCTGGCGTAGTTCAGCACGCCCGGCTTCGCTTTCGCGAGTGCAATCAAGTCCTTTACCGTTTTGGCGGGCAGGCTCGGGTGCACCACCAGCGTATTCGTGGTCGCGCCGACAAGCGCCACCTGCACGAAATCGCGCATGGTGTCGTACGGTAGTTTCGCATACAACGTCTGGTTGATCGCGATGGCGTTGTGTATGACGAGCAGCGTGTAGCCGTCACCCGGCGCTTTCGCGACGAGATCGGTACCCAGCGTGCTGCCCGCGCCGGGCCGGTTGTCGACGATCGCAGACTGCCCCAGCGCCTCGGTGAGCCGCTGTGCCAGAAATCGCGCGGCGATGTCGTTGCCGCCGCCCGGCGCAAACGGCACGACCAGGCGGATCGGTTTCGATGGATACGTCTGCGCGAACGCTGCGTGTGTTGATGCCGCCAGAAAAAACGCGATCAGGAGTTTCATGATGGTCCCTTTCAGGATCGCTAATTGCGGTCGATCGAGTCGGCGCATATCGGCGGCAAAATAATCTTGCAGCGTTCATTCTATTCTGATTCCGGCGGCCTTGACCACTTTCGTCCATCTGGAAATCTCCGTCAATATGAATGCTGAAATTGCATCCGCGGTGTTCGCGACCGGCTCGTAGCCCTGGTCAGCCGGTGGTTTGCGCACATCCGCGCCGATGATGCCCGTCGCGCCGGGGCAGTTGTCCACCACGGCCTGCTGCCCGAGCGCTTCCGCCAGACGCGGCGCGATGCTGGATGCAGTACACTCGCGGCTCCACCTGACCGCGCGCCATCGCCCCCGCCACCGTCATGCTGCCCCATCCGCCGTTCTCCGCCACACCGGCGCGGACCGAAAGCCATCCCGGCGCGGAAGGACATCGCCCATGAAATTCTACGCGGTGGTACTGGTCACGATCCTGAACCACATCAGTTTCAAGGGCAGCAAGATCCTGATCACGCTGTATGCGATCAGCCTCGGCGCAACCGTGCTGGAAATCGGCCTGCTGTTCTCGATGTATTCGCTGTTTCCGGTGTTCCTGTCGCTGTACGCCGGCAGGGTATCCGATCGCTACGGGTTCCAGATGCCGATGCTGATCGGCTCGATCGGACTCGTCGGCGGGCTGCTGCTGCCGTACCTGTATCCGGGGCTGCCTGCGCTCTATGCGTCCGCGCTCGTGATCGGCCTCTGCTACATTTTCTACATCGTGTCCGTGCAGCACCTGATCGGTTCGTTCGGCACCGGCGCCGCGCGCACGCGGCACTTCAGCCACTACAGCCTCGGCATCGGACTCACGGTGCTGCTCGGCCCGGTGGTCACGGGCATCGCGATAGACAGCGCGGGGCACAGCCAGACGTATCTGCTGCTCGCGATGTTTCCGGTGCTGCCGATATTGCTGCTCGCGATCTACCCGCGCGTGTTGCCGCGCCTGAAGGGCAGGAAGGAGAAGCGTGAACAGCAGAGGGCCATGGATCTCGTCAGAATCGCACCCTTGCGGCGGGCGCTCCTGACCGCGGGCATACTCGAGACCGGCTCGGAACTCGCCAATTTTCTGCTGCCGATTTACGGTCACTCGCTGGGCCTGTCGGCCACCCAGATCGGCGTTGTCATGGGTGTTTACGCGACGGCCCTGCTCGCGGTGCGCGTCGTCATGCCGGCGCTGGCCCGGTATTCCAGCGAGGAACGCGTGCTGAGTCTGTCGCTGTTTTTCAGCGCGGCGGCGTGCGTGGCGTTTCCGTTCGTGGACGGTTTCCTGCCGCTGCTGTCGATGGCGTTCGTGCTCGGGCTCGGGTTGGGCTGCGGCGGTCCGTTATCCCTCGTTCTTGCCTACAACCGTTCGCCGGAAGGCCGCGCGGGCGAGGCGGTCGGGCTGCGGCAGACCGTGAACAAGGCCACCGAAGTGGTGGTTCCGGTTCTGTTCGGTTCGGTGAGCACCGCTCTCGGAATGCTGCCGGTGTTCTGGATGAACGCACTGATGCTGGTCTATGGCGGTCTGCTGATGCGCGAAGATGCCAGACAGAAACGCGAAGCGCCGCCCGGACCGGGTTGATCCGCATTTGACTGCCCTTTCCCCCGTGGATACAGTTCCGGACAGCGCAGCAGATTCATAGCCAGGCGGCGGTCACGATCGGGGGCGCAGATGATGGACGCGAAGAGTGCCGTGTTCGTGTTGCTCGCAGTCGCCCCGATCGGTATCGCGGGCACAGTCCAGGCGCAAACGTCTTCGACGGGCCCGGGACAGACGTATCCGTCGAAACCGATGCGCATGATCGTGCCGTTTCCACCGGGCGCTGCCACGGATCTCGTCGGACGCTACGTGGCGCTCAAGCTCGGTGAAACTTTCGGCCAGCAGGTCGTCGTCGACAACCGCGGTGGCGCGAACGGTACGCTGGGACTCGACCTTGCCGCCAAGTCGCCGCCGGACGGCCACACGCTGGTCATCGGCCAGACCGGCAATCTCTGCATCAGCGTCGGCCTGATCAAGGTGGGTTACGACCCGCAGCGCGACTTCGCTCCGATATCACTGGTGGTGTCGTCGCCGCACGTCATCACGACGCATCCTGCACTGCCCGTGCGTTCGGTGAAGGAACTGGTCGCGCTCGCGCGGTCGAGACCCGGCCAGCTGAATTACGCATCCACGGGCTCCGGCAGTGCCGGGCATCTGGGCGTCGAGATGTTCAAGAAGATGATGCGCATCGATCTCACGCACGTTCCGTACAAGGGCGCCGTGCAGGGATTCACCGACCTCGTGGCCGGTCAGGTGGCGATCATATTCACGTCCGTGCTGTCGACGCAGACGTTTGCACGGACGGGCAAAGTGCGCATGCTGGCCGTGGCAAGTCCGCAACGGTCGCCCTCCGCGCCTGCGATACCGACGCTGGCCGAATCCGGCTTTCCCGGAATCGAGCTCACGTCCTGGTGGGGCGTGCTGGGCCCCGCGGGCATGCCGAGGGAAACCGTCACCCGGCTCAACACGGAAATCGTCAGGCTCATGAGCACCCCGGACGCCAACGAACGCATCGCAGCCGTGGGCGCGGATATCGTGACCAGCACGCCGGCGCAGTTTGCCGATTACATCCGGCTCGAGACCGCGAAATGGGGGCAACTCATCAAGGACACGGGCGCACGCGTTGATTGACTCGGGCAGGCGCGCAGTGGCACGGCGCCGCGGTCAGTCGACCTTGATACCGGCGGCCCTGACGACCTTCGACCATTTCTCGATTTCGGATCCGATGAATGTCGAAAAGAAATCGGCACTGCTCGCGACGGGTTCGTAGCCCTGGTCAGCCAACGGTTTGCGCACATCGGTTCGGCCGATGATCTTCACGAACTCGACGTTGAGCCGCTGCAGCGCATCCCGCGGCACCCGGGACGGCGCGACGACACCCTGCCACGCGATCGCCTCGTATCCGGGCAATCCGGATTCCGCGACGGTCGGCACCTCCGGCGTAGCGGCGGAACGTGCGGCGCTCGTCACGGCAATCGCCCGCACCCTGCCGCTTTTCATGTGCGGCAGCACCGGCGCCATCGTGGAACTCATCAGCGCGACCCGTCCCCCCAGCACGTCGATCAGCGCCGGCGGGCTTCCTTTATAGGGAATATGCGTGAGCCGGATTCCGGCCATGACGTTCAGCAGTTCCCCCGCAAGGTGCTGCGAGCCGCCCGTGCCCGAAGACGCAAAATCGATCTGTCCGGGCCGCGCTTTCGCGAGCGCGATCAACGACCGGACGCTGTGCACGGGCAGAGACGGATGCACGACCCAGATGTTGGGTTGCGAGGACAGCAGCGTCACCGGCGCGAAATCGCGCAACGTATCGTACGGCAGCTTTACGCCGAGGGCCGGATTCGTCGCGTGCGACGTCGCAACCTGCAATACCGTGTGGCCGTCCGCAACGGACTTCACGACGATTTCCGCGCCGATGATGCCCGTCGCGCCGGGGCGGTTGTCCACCACGACCTGCTGCCCCAGCGCCTCCGCCAGGCGCGGCGCGATGACGCGGGCCAGCGTGTCGGACGATCCGCCCGGCGCCTGCGGCACGACGTACCGGATCGGGCGCGCGGGAAAACCCTGTGCCCATGCCGTGCACGATGCGCACAGCATGAGCCACAACACGAATCGGAATTTTGCGGAGTTCATGTTCCTGTGTGCTGCACGACCGGAAACGCAACACGGGCGTGCTAGTATAATGCCTTCCCGCCGCCGAATTCTCTCCGCCCCCCGCGCTTCGATGGACCGTCTCCCGCTTTCCGGCACGCGCATCGTGGAGTTTTGCCAGGTTCTCGCGGGACCGTTCGCGGGCTGCCTGCTCGCGGACATGGGCGCCGACGTGATCAAGGTGGAGGCGCCCGACGGCGATCTCATGCGCGCATGGCCGCCGATCGTCGACGGCTACAGCCAGTACTTCGCGTCGGTCAACCGCAACAAGCGTTCCGTGGTGCTCGACCTCAAACAGTCCGGCGACCGGGAAGCCGCGCGCGCGCTGGCCCTGTCCGCGGATGCGGTACTCGAGAATTTCCGGCCCGGGGTCATGGCGAAATTCGGCCTCGATCACGCGACGCTCGCGCGCGACAAGCCGTCGCTCGTCTATTGCTCCGTATCCGCGTTCGGGCAGACCGGTCCGCGCGCGACGGAAGGCGGATTCGACATGACCGTTCAGGCGATGAGCGGCGTCATGAGCGTGACGGGCGAGCGCGACGGGCGGCCCGCGAAATGCGGCATCCCGATCGCCGACTTCACCGCGGGGCTCTATGCGGCGTTCAGCGTGGCATGCGGGCTGCACAAGGTGCGCGGCGGTGCGGGCGGCGACCACATTGACGTGTCCATGCTGGGCGGCATGCTCGGCATTGCGAACCTGCAGACCAGTGAACTCTTCGGCACCGGGCGCGATCCCGTCGCGCTGGGTTCCGCGCATCCCATGAATGCGCCGTACGCGGCTTTTCGTTGCCGCAACGGCTATTTCGCGCTCGCCGCCGGCACAAACAAGTTGTGGGAGGCCGCGTGCGAATGCATCGCCCGGCCGGACCTTGCGCGCGATCCGCGGTTCGCGTCGCCGAGCCTGCGCGCGCAGAATCAGGATGCGCTGCGCGCGTTGCTGGAATCGGAGTTCCTGCAGCACGATGCTGCGAACCTGCTCGCGCGATTTACCGCGCGCGGGGTTCCTTGCGCACCGATCAATCGATACTCCGACATCCTTGCCGATCCGCAGGTCAGGCACATGCAGTGGGTCGAGCCCGTGACGCTGCCCGGCGGCACGCCGAGCCGGACCGTGGTTTCCCCGCAGCGGATCTCGGGGGCCCGCCTCGGTGTTTACCGAAATCCGCCCGGCCTCGGCGAGCATACGGCGGAAATACTCGCGGAAATTGGAATAAAATAAGCCCCATGAACAATCTCACACGATTCCGGGATTTTATCGTTGCGTTTACGCGCCTCGCCGCGAGCAGCGGCCACGACGAGCGCGTCATGATTGCCGAGGGCGGCAAGCTGCTGGCCGGTCTGGTCGCCCACGACGACTGGCTGCCGTCCGCGTGCGCGGAACCGCATCCGCAGTACTATCAGCAATACCTCCTGCACTGCGATCCGCTGGAACGCTTTTCCGTCGTGAGTTTCGTCTGGGGGCCGGGGCAAAAAACGCCTGTGCATGACCATACCGTCTGGGGTCTGATCGGCATGATGCGCGGCGCCGAATTGTGCCGCCGCTTTACGCGACTGCAGGCAGGCACTGCCATGACCGCTTCCGCGCAGGAACGGCTGCTGCCGGGCATGGTGGACCGGGTGTCGCCATCAGTCGGCGACATTCACGAAGTGGCCAATGCGTTCGACGACCGGGTTTCGATCAGCATCCACGTCTACGGCGCCAACATCGGCGCGGTCCGGCGCCACGTCTTCGACGCCGCGACCGGCATCGAAAAGCCGTTCGTATCGGGCTATTCCAGCGCGTCGATGCCGAATTTCTGGGACCGTTCCGCCGAAGTGCGGGCGTCGCTCACGCCGTGAGCGACGAGCTGCTCCGCCGCCACGAAGGACACGTCACACGACTCACGCTGAATCGTCCGCAGAAAGCGAATGCACTGTCGGCAACGCTGGTCGAATCGCTGCTGGATGCCGTCGAATACGCGCACTCGGACGGCACGCGGCTGCTGGTCCTCGACGGCGCCGGTGCGCACTTCTGCGCCGGTTTCGACTTTACCGGCTATCAGGACGAGGCGGAAGGCGACCTTGCGCTGCGCTTCATCCGGATCGAGTTATTGCTGCAGGCGATCCATCATGCGCCGTTCGAAACACTTGCGTTCGCGCACGGCCGCATTTTTGGCGCGGGCGCCGACCTCGTCGCAGCCTGCGGTGTGAGAGTCGCGACGCCGGATACGAGATTCCGCATGCCGGGACTGCGATTCGGCGTCGTGCTGGGCACGCGCCGGCTCGCGCATCGCGTGGGGTGGGATCACGCGCGGAGCCTGCTCGCGACCTCGCGCACGTTTGACGCCGCCGAAGCGCTTTCGCTCCGATTCCTGACGCAGGTTGCGCCGCGCGCGGACTGGCCCGCGATCGATGCGGCCACGCTGTCGGACTGCGATCACCTGACGCCGACGGCGGCCGCGGCGATGCGCCGCCGCACGGTGACCGACAGCCGTGCCGAAGACCTCGCCGAACTTGCGCGTTCCGTGAGCCCTCCCGGCCTCAAGGAACGCATACGCCTTTTTCGCGACGAAAAACATTGACGTCAACACCATGGAGCACACCCGATGTCGATACCGCAAACCATGAAAGCAGTCGAGATCAGCGCACCCGGCGGCCCCGATGTGTTGCGTCTCACCGAACGACCGGTACCGCAACCCAAACCGCACGAAGTGCTCGTCCGGGTGGCGGCGACCGGCGTCAACGGACCGGACATGATGCAACGCAAGGGACTCTATCCGCCGCCCGCCGGCGCCACCGATCTTCTCGGACTCGAAGTGTCGGGACAGGTCGTGGCGAAGGGCGCGGACGTCACACGCTGGAAGATCGGCGACCCGGTTGCGGGGCTTACGAACGGCGGCGGTTACGCGGAATATTGCCCGGTCGACGCCAATCACTGCCTGCCGGTGCCCGGCGGGGTGTCGCTCGTCGACGCGGCAGGCCTGCCCGAGACCTATTTCACGGTATGGAGCAACGTCTTCATCACGGTGGGGCTCAAGGCCGGCGAAACGTTCCTGGTGCATGGCGGCGCGGGCGGCATCGGCACCACGTGCATCCAGCTCGGCAAGGCGTTCGGCGCGAAAGTGATTGCGACCGACAGCCCGGACGCGCGTTGCGCCATCTGCCGGGACCTTGGCGCGGACCGCGTGATCGACTACCGCAACGAGGACTTCGTCGAAATCGTGCGTGAAGCGGGCGGCGCGAACGTGATCCTCGACATCGTCGGCGGCGCGAACATCGAAAAGAACTTCAAGGCCGCGACGCACGACTGCCGCATCGTTCAGCTCGCGTTCGGCACGGGCTCCAAGGTGGACATCAATCTGATGCCGCTCATGCTGAAGCGCCTCACCTACACCGGTTCGACGCTGCGCACGCGCCCGACGGCGTTCAAGACCCGCGTCGCGCGGGAACTCGAAGCACAGGTCTGGCCCAAAATCGCGAGCGGCGAAATCCGGGTGGTCACGCGGCAGACGTTTCCACTGGCCGATGCCGCGAAAGCGCACGCGATGATGGAGTCCGCGCAGCACACGGGAAAGATTCTGCTGACAACGGGTTGATGCCGCCGCCGGCCGGCGGACTGCTTCAGATGAGCTTGGGCTGACTCGCTTCGGGCGGAGAATCGGTCGTCACGGGCGGCTGGCGGCGCAGCAGCGAAATATCGTTTTCCTGTGCCACCGCGCGCGCATGATCGATGTTCTTGGTGACTTCGTCGTGATAGACGTTTTCGCCGTTGAAGTGCGTCTCGATGTATCCGTAGGCGCCGCCGCCGAGGTCTTTCTGCAACCGCCTGGTCGCGCTCTGGAAAAAAACCGGCGTCTTGAAAATGAGATCCGCCGCGGACGCGAACAGCACCTCTTCCCTGCCCTCGGGCGTGCGCCGGCGCGCGATACCGCCGCGCAGGAATTCGGGATACAGACGGTCGTAGCACTTTTCGAGATAGCAGCGGTCCGCCATCTGGGCGAGTATGTCCGCGCTGCCCAGCAGATTGCCGATCAGGCGAAATTCCGGATCCACCTTGATCTTGTCCACCGGAATTTCGTACCCGGTAAAGTGTATGGTTCGTGCCGCCGCCGCCGCGAGATCGCCCATGCCGATCGTCGGCAGATACTCCTCGAGAAAGCTCGCGCCGCGCGAGACGTGAATCCTCGTGTACTCGGCGCCATTGCTGTGTTTGGTGTCCTTGCGGTGCCGGATGTAGCCGCAGTCGTGAAACAAGGCCGTGATCACGCCGAACTGAAACAACCGGGCCTTGACCGTATCCGCGTTCGTTGCCCGAACGCAACCGTCAAGCAGCCGCGCCATCGCCAGCGTCACATCGAGCACGTGCTGGATATCGTGATAGTCGGTGTCGCAGGCGTAATACCCCGGAAACTCACCGCGATACAGCCGGCCGATATCGATGAACGCACGCCGCAGATTCGGATCCGCTTCCCGCTGGTACAGCTGCTGGAAAATGCGGCATACCTCGTCCGCAACAATCGACGGCTCGGTCGTGTTGATCTGGTCGGTGACATCGCACTCGTTGCGCCGCTGTCCCATGGGTCAAATCCTGTCGTCCCGCCGAAAAACCTAACAAAATGTGAGGTTTTCCGGACTATAATGCCATCAGCAATGCCGCGAGCCTAGCCCCCCGGCACACAGGCGGAGCGGGCCATATTGCTTTGCAGCAATGTGGCGCGGAACCCGCATTGCCGGATGGAATGCCGCCGCGATTTGCAGCCGTGCAGATAAATCGAGAATAATCGACGCCATGCATCCCCAAACCGTATACGCGAAGACCACCAAAGGGGTGCGGGAAGGCAAGAATATCCCGCGCGATTTCGTTCCGGCGTTCCTGTCGGTCGACGGCAAATCCACAGTCGCTCAGATTCTGGAAAAGTACAAAGGCGACGAGAAATCGCTGCATGCGGCACTGGATAAACTCACGACAGACGGCTACATCAAGGTATTCAGCGCGCCCGCCGCGGCGCCGGCCGTGGCCGCCAAACCTGCCGCACCGGCGGCAAAGCCGATCGCGCTGTCTGCGGCGACTCCGGCAGCACAGGACTCCGATTCGGACGATCTGGATTTCACGTCGGCCGAAGTCGTCGCCAAGCTGAACGTCGAAGCAGAGACGCGCGCGAAGGCCGAAGCCGAGGCGAAAGCGCGTGCGCTGGCCGCCGCGCGTGCTGCTGCGGAAGCCAAGGTTCGTCAGGAAACCGAGGCGCGCGCGCGCGCGCAGGCCGACGCGCGGGCGAAGGCGGAGGCGGAAGCGAAGGCGCGCGCGGACATTGCCGCGAAAGCCGCCGCCGAAGCGCGGGCAAAGGCCGAGGCAGAATCGAAAGCGGCGGCAGACTCCAAGGCAAAGGCGGAAGCGGAAGCGCGCGTTCGCGCGGCGATGGAGGCCAAGGCACGCGCCGACGCGGAAGCGAAGGCGCGCGAAGAATCGGCGGCGCGGGCAAAGGCCGAAGCCGAAGCGAAGGCGGCGTCCGAACAGAAAGCCAAGGCGGAAGCAGAGGCTCGGGCACGCGCTGAAGTTGAAGCTCGCGCGCATGCGGATGCCGAATCCAAGGCGCGCCAGGCCGTCGAAGCCCAGATGAAGGCAATGGCGGATGCGCTCGCACAGGCGCAGGAACTTGCAAAGCGGGAGGCGGAAGCCCGCGCGCGCATGGAGGCCGAGGCAAAAGCGCGCGAGGATGCCGAGCGCAAGGCGCGCGAGGAAGCCGAGGCACGTGCGAAAGCGGCCGAAGACGCCGTGGTGCAGGCGCGCGCCATGGCGGAAGCCGCCGCGCGCGCAAAGGCGGAAGCGGAGGCACGGGCGAACCAGCAGGTCCAGGGAGTGGATTCGGAATCGCGCGCGAAGATGGAACAGGCGATGCGCGCGCTCGACGAGGCAAAAGCCAAAGCACGCGAGGAGGCGGAGGCGCGCGCAGTGGCGGAAGCGAAGGCGCAGGCGGAAGCGGCGGCGCGCGAACGCGAGGAAGTCGAAGCGAAGGCGCGCGAGGAGGCCATACGCAGGACGCAGGAGGAAGCCGAAGCCAAGGTCAAGGCCCAGTTGCGCGAACTGCAGGAACAGGCGCGCCAGGCCAAGGCCGCCGCGGAGGCGAGCGCGGAGACCGAACGATCGACGCGCGAAGAATTCGAAGCCCGCTTCGAAGCCGAGAAAAAAGCGCGGGAGGAAGCCGAAGCCAAGGCCGCCGCGGAATCCCAGGCGCGCGAGGAGGCGATCCGCAAGGCGCATCAGGAGGCCGAAGCAAAGGCGCGCGCCGATGTCGAGGCGATGATCGACGCGGAGCGCAAGGCCCGCGAAGAGGCGGAAGCCAAGGCCGCCGCGGAAAGAAAGGCGCGCGAGGAAGCCGAGATCAAGGCCCAGATCGAGTTGAAGGGCATGATCGAAACGGAACGCAAGGCGCGCGAGGAAGCCGAGCGGCAGGCGGATGCCGCGCGGCAGGCCCGCGAAGAAGCGGAACGCAAGGCGCGTGAAGCATCGGCGGGCGACACGGAAGCCGCGCGCAAGGCGCTGCGCGAAGCCGAGGAGCGTGCGAAAGAAGCGGAAGTCGCCGTGAAAATGGCGCTGGCGCAGGCGGATGCCGCGGCCAAGGCGAAAGCGAAGTCCGAGGCCAAGGCGAAGGCCGAACAGGAGGCACGCGCGGCTGCCGAGGAGCGCGCGAAGGCAGAAGCGGTTGCGCGCGTCATGCAGGAACAGCAGATGCGCGAAAACGCCGACGTCGACGTGCGCGCACGCGTCGAGGCCGAACTCAAGGCTCGCGAAGTCGCAGAGCGGGAAGCCGATGCGCGATACCGGGCCGAGGCCGAAGAGCGCGCGCGCGCGTCCGCGGCGGAGCGCCGCGTGCAGGCCGACGCCGAGGCGCGGGAAGCCGCCGCAACCTTCCGCGCGCCGAAAAAGCGCGTGAACTGGGTCAAGGGCGCGGTCGTACTCGTGGTGGTGGTGCTCGTCGCCGCGGTGGGCCTGCTGCACGTAATACCGTTGCGCGCGTACGTGCCGGGCATCGAAAAACTGATTTCACAGCGCATCCAGCAACCGGTGATCGTGACCGATCTGCGGTATGCGCTGTTTCCGACGCCCGAACTGCGGCTCGGCAGCATCGCGATCGGCAAACTGGGTGAAACCAAGATCGATCTCGTCCGGATCGGCATCGGCCCGCTGGATTTCTTCGGCGACAAGAAGGATTTTGACAGCGTCGAAATCAAGAACGTCAACGTCGACCGCGACATGCTCGCGAAAGTACCGGGGTGGGCCCAGCCCCCGGCCGAAGGACAGAATCTGCGTATCAACCGCGTGATTCTGAAATCCGTGAAACTCAACACGCCCGACCTCGAGCTTCCCACGTTCGACGGGGAGATCAATTTCAACCGCGCCGGCGAGTGGCAAAAAGCGCAGCTCACCGACGGCAAAGTCCGCATCGAACTCACGCCGAAGGATCAGGCGGTGCGCGCAACCGTCGAGGCGCGCGCCTGGCGGCTGCCGATCGGTCCGGGAATCGAGTTCGATGATCTCGCCTTCGCCGCGGTCGTCGATCGCCAGCAGGCGACGCTGAGCGGCATCGAAGGCCGTGCCGGCGGCGGCATGATCAAGGGCGGGCTGAAGGCGCGCTGGTCGGGCGAAATCGCGATCGACGGCGAATTCAACGTTACCGGCGGCCGCCTGAATTTGCTCATGCCGATGTTCACGCGGGATTTCGCGGCGAGCGGCACGCTCACAAGCAGCGGCAATTATTCATTGCGGGGCGCGACTCTGCCCGCGCTGTTCAACGATCCGCGCGTGGAGGCGAGCTTTTCGATTCAGGGCGGGGAATTGTCGAACGTCGACATCGTTCGCGGCATACAGTCGCCGACGGCCACGGGGCTGCGCGGTGGCCGGACAAAGTTCGACGAACTGACCGGCACCATGCAGACGGTGGGAAAGCGCTACCAGTACCGGCAGCTCCGGCTCGCTTCAGGTCCGCTGAACGGCAGCGGAACGCTGGAGGTTTCGCCGAACGGAGAACTCTCCGGACGCGTCAGCGCGGAACTCGGCTCCAAGGGTCTGATCGTGGCGCGTGGCAACCTCTCGATCACCGGTACGATGAAGGATCCGCTGCTCAAACCCTAGGCGGAGACAGGCAAGAAAAAACGGCACGCCATGGCGTGCCGTTTTCGCGCGTACGAGTCCGGAAATCAGTTTATCGTGTTCGCGCGCAGCGCCGCGATGCGATCTTCCAGCGGCGGATGCGTCATGAACAGGTACTTGAATCCGCGCGATACGCCTCCCGATATGCCGAATGCCGCGACCTGATCCGGCATTTGGGTCTGCTCCTGGTTCAGCTTGAGCCGCTCCAGCGCCGCGATCATCTTGTTGCGCCCGGCAAGCTGCGCGCCGCCCGCGTCCGCACGGAACTCGCGCTGCCGGCTGAACCACATCACGACAATGCTCGCGAGGACGCCCAGCACGAGTTGCGCGACGATCACCGTCACGAAAAACGCGGGTCCATGTCCGCGCTCCACCTTGAACACGAGCCGGTCCACAAGAAACCCGATCACGCGAGACAGGAATATCACGAACGTGTTTACGACGCCCTGGATCAGCGTGAGCGTCACCATGTCGCCGTTCGC
>CAZMBS010000005.1:0-42987 GCA_964564295.1 uncultured Streptomycetaceae bacterium | reverse complement strand
AGTTGGAGAAATCCGGATTTACCGCAGTGGCGTCGAGCCGCGTGCGACCTCCGCGCATCGCGGAGGCGCCTGTCGCGATGGAATGCAGACTCATGAAAATCGTGGAAATGGGTGTGCGGCCGTACCACGTGGTGTTCGGCGAGGTCGTCTATTTCCATTATCACGACGGCCTCATCAACGACCGGTTTCACGTCGATGTCGGCCGCGTCAATCCGATCGGCCGGCTTGCCGGCAAGGGCGGCTACACCCGCGTGACCGACCGCTTCGAGATGCCACGGCTTCCCGGTGCGCCTGGCGGCGGAGGCGCAGCCTGACGCGCCGCGCTGCTATCGCGCTGGCAGTCTTCGCGGCAACGCCGGTTTTCGCCGCGCAGCCCGACACCTATCCGGCACGTCCGGTGCGGCTCGTCGTGCCGTATTCGGCGGGAGGATCGACCGACACCGTATCGCGCATCGTCGGGCATCGCCTTTCCGAGCGTCTCGGGCAGCAGATCGTTGTCGACAATCGCACGGGCGCGGGCACGCTGATCGGCACGGAAATCGTCGCGCGCGCGGCGCCGGATGGTTATACGCTGTTGATGGCGACGCCGCCGACGGCGGTCAACCCGTCGCTGCACAAGAAGGTGCCGTACGATCTCGAACGTGATTTTTCGGGTGTGACGAATGTCGCCGGCTCCAGCAACCTGCTGACCCTGCACCCGTCGGTGCCCGCGGCTGCGACGCGCGAACTCATCGCATTGCTGAAAGCGAATCCGGGCAAGTACCAGTACGGCTCCAGCGGAATCGGAGGCGCCGGACATCTCGCGATGGCGCTGTTCACGAGCATGACCGGTACGGACGCGCTGCACGTGCCCTACAAGGGCGGCGCGCCGGCCGTCGCGGACCTCGTCGCGGGCAGGCTGAACCTCATGATGGCGAATCTCACCACCGCTCAGCCGCATATACGCGCGGGCCGCCTGCGCGGGCTCGGCGTGGGAACGCGCTCGCGGTCACCGCTGTTTCCGGAGATGCCGACGCTTGCCGAATCCGGCGTGGCCGGATACGAGGCGAACAACTGGAACGGCATCGTGGCGCCTCGCGGCACGCCGCGCGCGGTCGTCGATCGCCTGTACCGCGAAATCGTCGCGGTATTGAAGGAACCGGCGATCGCCGAACGCATGGCGGGCGCGGGACTCGAACCGATCGGGGATGCGCCGGCGGAGTTCGAACGCTACCTCGCCGCGGAGGCCGCCAAGTGGAGCAAGCTTATACGCACTGCAGGCATCAAGCCGGATTGAGCGTATCCCCCTGGCGGGTCAGATCCGGCGGGTCATGCCTGGCGTCCACATCGTGCACGACGCGCGTGCCGTTTTTGTCATGCGCGGCCTGAGCCAGTAGACTGCTTCCGGGTTGAATCCCGGGAGACCGAAAAGCATGTCAGGCATCAAACCGATCCGGCGGGTCGTGACCGGCAACGACGCACAGGGACGTTCGAGGGTGGTGTACGACAGCGCGGCGCCGCGCGTGAAGGAAAGCGCGTTCAAAAAGGGCACCGGCATGACGGACATCTGGATGTACGCGCAATCTCCGGCGCCGCTGTCGGACGATCGTGACGACGGCGATCTGCCGTTTCATTTCGAGCCGCCGACGACCGGTGGCAGGCTGCGCATCGTGCAGTCGGATGCACGGCCGGAACGCTACGATCCGGCGGCGGACACCTACGTCACCGCGGAACACCCGCCGCGCGTCACCGACGGCGGCACGTGGGAGCGCGGCAGGCAGAATCTCTATACGACGCGCATCCACAAGTCCGAAACCGTCGACTACGGCATCCTGCTGACGGGCGAGCGCGTGTTGATCACCGACGCCGGCAAACACACGCTGAAGCCGGGGGACGTCGTGGTTCAGCTCGGCAGCTGGCACGCATGGGAGGAAACGGCCGCGGGCAGCCAGATGGCTTTCGTCATGATGGGCGCCACGTTCCGGGAGGCGTCATGACCACCGCAACCGCCGCCGCGCGCCGCATCGTGGTTGTCGACGAGAACGACAAATCCCGGGCCTTGTGCGACGGGCCGACGCCCGATGTGCGCGTCGATCCGGCGCGCCCCGGGTTTTTCTCCGCCCGCATGTGGGTGACGGACCGCCACCCGGCCCGTCTCGACGGCGTTCGGGAGTCGCTCGCAGCGCCGCACTCGCTGGAACCGCCGGCGAACGGTTCGGTCTGCCGCGTCGTGACGTTTCCGCCCGACGACAGCTGGCGCGGCCGCGTCGGCGCGAAGGAGGTGCAGGCGTATTTTGCGGCCATGGGTTCGCCTGCGGCTTCGACGTACTCGGCACGCGCGCCGCATCCCTACATGCAGAAGACCCGCACGCTCGATTTCTGCCTCGTGATCGAAGGCGAGATCACACTGGTGCTCGACACGGAGGAGGTGCGGCTGAGCGCCGGCGACACCGTCGTGCAGCGCGGGACCAATCACGCGTGGAGCAACCGTTCCGGCAGGCCGTGCGTCGTCGCGTTTTCGTCGCACGACGGCCATTACTGAACCGAATCGAGGAAATCGCATGGCAAGAATGACAGGCGCCCGGTATTTCGCCGAGGCGATGAAAGGTTACGGCGTATCGCACATTTTTTTCGTTCCGGCATTCATGCTCAAGTCGTTCGCGGACATGGAGGACCTGCCGATCGCCCGCGTGATGACGCACGGTGAAAAGGCCGCCGCATACATGGCGGACGGATACGCGCGCGCGAGCGGCAAGCCGGGCGTCTGCATGGCGCAGATGATCGGCGCATCCAATCTCGCGGCCGGCCTGCGTGATGCGCACATGGCCGGTTCCCCCGTCATCGCGGTGACCGGCGGACCGACTCCGCAATCGCGTTATCGTCACGCCTACCAGGAAGTCGACGACGTCACGCAGTTCGATGCCGTGACCAAGTTCAACGCGCAGGTGGACAGCGTGAGCCGGATGCCCGATCTGCTGCGGCAGGCCTTCCGGGTCGCGACTTCGGGCGCGCCGGGTCCGGTGCATTTGCGCATCCAGAGCCATCTCGGCCAGATCACCGAGGCGGAGGCCGATCTGGATCCGCTGGTGGAGACGCAGTTCGCGTGCGCGCCGGCGTTCCGGCCGGAACCCGAGATGCAGCGCGTGCGCGACGCGCTGGCGGCGCTGGCGGGGGCCAAGCGCCCGGTCATCGTCGCCGGCGGCGGCGTCGTGCGTTCCGGTGCGCAAGGCGAACTGGTCGAACTCGCGGAGAAACTCGGCATTCCCGTCGCGACCTCGCTCAATGCGAAGTCAGCCATGGTCGACAGCCATCCGCTCAACGTCGGCGTGCCTGGCGCGTATTCGCGCGACTGTGCGAATCGAACGCTCGCGGAATGCGATCTCGCGTTTTTCATCGGCAGCCACGCAGGCGGCCAGGTCACGAACAACTGGATGTTTCCGCCCGTGGGCACGCGGGTCATCCAGCTCGACATCGATCCCGACGAACTCGGTCGCAACTATCCGAACACGGTGTCGATCCTCGGCGATGCGAGAACGAGTTTGCGCCGCATGATCGACGCGGCGCCGTCGGGCGGCGCGGGCTACGCCGACTGGCGCGGGCGCGTGCAGCAGATCGTGGCAGAGTGGCGCGCGGAAAACGCCCCGATGCGCAATGCATCCGCGACACCGATCCGGCCCGAACGCATCTGCAAGGCGATCTCGGACGTGCTGCCGGACAACGGCGTCGTGGTATCGGACACGGGGCACGCGGGAATCTGGACCGCGCGTTTCATCGAACTGCGGCATCCCGGGCAGCGCTACTACCGCACGGCCGGTTCGCTCGGCTGGGGTTTCCCGGCTTCGATGGGCATACAGTGCGCGCTGCCCGACCGGCCGGTGGTGCTGTTCACGGGCGACGGCGGTTTCTACTATCACATCGGCGAGCTGGCGACCGCGCGCCGCCAGAAGATCAATCCCGTGATAGTCGTGAACAACAACAGCGCGCTCAATCAGGAAATCCGGCTCAACGACATCGCCTACGGCGGCAAGCAGCGCGGCCGCGCGGAGGAAATGTGGCGCTTTCCGGAATGCAATTTCGCAAAGGTTGCGGAGTCGTTCGGCTGTGCCGGCATCCGCGTTACGCACCCGGATGAACTCGGCGACGCCATCCAGTCGGGTATTGCGATGGCGCGCCCGGTCGTCATCGACGTCGTGACGGACATGTATGCGATCGCGCCGCATCCGTGGACCTCGACCGGTCGCGACTTTCATTCGTACCAGAAAACGGGCGCGTGATGCGTGCGCGGAAGTCAGGGCGGATATCATGATCAAGTCATTGATATTATTTATGTTTTCTACTCCGATCGTCGGTGGCATCGCGGGCGTGGCGGCACAGGAATATCCGGTGAAGCCGCTGCGATTCATCGTCGGTCCGGGCCCCGACGTGCTCGCGCGGCTGGTCGGACAGAAACTGACGGACGGCTGGGGCCAGCAGGTAATCGTCGACCAGCGTCCGGGCGCGGGCGGTATCGTCGCGGCGGAAAGCGTCGCCAGGGCGCCGGCGGACGGCTACACGCTGCTGCTGTCGACCGGCACGTACACCACGCTCGTCGGCCTGCATCCGAAACTGCCGTACGATTTCGTCAGAGACCTCGCGCCGGTCACCATGCTGGCGTCGATTCCGTTCCTGCTGGTCGCGCATCCGTCCCTGCCTGCGAACAACGTGCAGGAACTGTTGAAGCTCGCACGCGCGAAGCCCGGTCAGCTCAACTATTCGTCGTCGGGCAACGGCACGACCGCGCACCTTGCGGGCGAAATGCTGAAGAACCTTGCGAAGGTCAACATCGTGCATATTCCCTACAAGGGCACGGTGCCCGCGGTGGTCGACCTCGTGGCGGGACAGGTGCACCTCAGCATCGCGATCATGCAATCCGCGGTGGCCTACGTGAAGTCCGGCAAGTTGAAGGCCTTGGGCGTCTCCAGCCCGAAGCGGTCCGGCGCGCTGCCCGATTTGCCGACGATCGCCGAAGCCGGCGTCCCCGGGTACGAGGCGACGTCGTGGAACGGCGTCCACGTCGCGGCCGGCGTGCCGCGCGGCGTGACTTCGAAGCTGCACGCGGAACTGCTGAAAATCGTGTCGTTCCCCGACGTGCGCGAGCGCATGGGAAACCTCGGCATGGAGCCGGTCGGCAACACGTCGGAGCAGTTCGCGCAGGCGGTCAGCGCCGATATCGCGCGCTGGACCAAAGTCATACGCGATTCCAACGTCAGGGTGGATTGACGGCATGGATCGGGCGTACTGGATCACGTGGTACAACCTCGCGGAAGCCGCGCGCGAGGCGCATCTCGACTGGGTGCATCGCGACTACATTCCGCGCGTGCTTGCTCGGCCCGGTGTTCTGTGGGCTGCGCACTACGCCTCGCAGCCCCGGGGGTCGTTCACGCCGCTCGGCGGAGGCGGGCGCATCCGCCACAAGGAAGATCCTGCGGGAGTGCCGACAGGCGACCGGTTCATCCTGATGTTCGGCGCGGTTTCGCCGTATGCATTGGCCAATCCGACGCCGGACGCGTTTCATGCGGGCCTGCCGCAGGCCGATCGGAACCGCATCGCGGAGCGCATCGAGGCGCGCACCAACGTCATGCTGGAGGAGGCGCGCATCACGGGTCCGGCGGCGAACCAGACCGACCCGGACATGACGCCGGCACCCTGCATCCAGCTCGGGAGTTTCAACCCGGGCAGTCTGCGAGAGGAATTCGAGCTCGCGGCATGGTACGCGCGCTGGCGGCTGCCGTCGCTCACTCAGCTTCCCGGGTGCGTGCGCGTGCGCAAGCTTGTGTCGGTGGCGGGCTGGGCCAAACATGCGTGTTTCTACGAATTCACGTCGCTGGAAGCGCGCGAGCAGCATTTCGTGCACTACGAGAAGCCTTATCCGGACATGGTGAAATGGTCGACCGACGTCGTGCGCGAAACCGTGCATGCGCCGGGCTCGGCGAACGTCGCGCTGCGCCTCTGGCCGCCCGTGAAGTCCTGACAGGCAGGGAGATTTTCGATGGCGCGGGATGGATTCGAAATCGTGCGTGTGGCGGAAATTCCGTGGGAAGACCGCGTCAACGTGGACAACTGGCCGAGCCGCGCGGGCATGTACTGCGACGATCGTGCGAACGCATTGTGCATCCGGCTGATCGATTATCCGTTCGGCTCCATCGAGCCGCGCCACGTGCACGCGGGCACGCACGCGACGACGGTGCTCAAGGGGCGCGCGATCGTCGACGGGCTGACGCTGGGTCCGCTCGACGTGATCCTGGGCCCGAGCAACGAACCGCACGGGCCGCTCAACTACCCGGACGGCTGCAAGCTGCTGTCCGCGTTTCAGGGCAGCTATTATCACAGCGAAGTGACGCAGCTCTCCGGCAAGAAGGAGTACCGGCTCATCCAGCAGGCGCAGTTGCCGTGGCAGGGAACGGGTCCGCAGGTAAAAACGCTGGTCGACCACGGTTGCGGTCGCCTGCTCGTCGAGGCGATGCGCTTTGACGCCGGCACGGCTATCGAGCCGGGCGCGTTTCCGAGGCTGCACTCGGCACTCGTCGTGGATGGCGTGGCCGTGATCGGCGGCGAGACGCTCGGCGAGTGGGACTTCGTGCGTGTGCCGGCGGGGTCCACGCATGGTGCCGTGACGTTTCCGGCGGCTGCGATACTGCTCGCGCTGACGCTGCGCTGAACGCCCGTGCTCGACGCCGCGATCGTGGGGCTGGGCCGCTGGGGGCAGCGCATCGTGCAGTCGGTGCAGGACAACAGCACGCGCGTGCACATCCGCCGCGGCATGGTGCGCCACCCGGCGGCGGCCGATGCGTTCGCGAAGCGGCATGTGTTTGATTTGACGAATGATTTCGAGTCGATTCTCGCGGCACGGGATATCGATGCCGTGCTGCTCGCGACACCGCACACGCTGCATGCGGCGCAGACGATCGCCTGCGCCGCGGCCGGCAAGCACGTGTTCTGCGAAAAGCCTTTCGCGCTCACGCATGCGGATGCCGCGCGCGCGGTGCGCGCGTGTGCCGATGCGGGCCGGGTGCTGGCAGTGGGCCACGACAAGCGATTCTGGCCGTCGATGGTCGCGCTGCGCGAGCTGACCGAGTCCGGCACGCTCGGCACGCTGCTGCACGTCGAGGGCCACACCAGCAACGAGAACTCGGCGAATTTTGCCGCATGGCGCGATTCACCCGCCGAGTCGCCGGCCGGCGGCATGACGGGAGCAGGCATACACATGCTCGATGCGCTGGTATCGCTTGCGGGTCCGGTCGCCGAAGTACGGGCGCTGCATGCGGTGCAGCGGGCGGGCCGCGATGCGCGCGATTCGATTTCGGTGCTGCTGGCGTTTTCCAGCGGTCTCTCCGGCACGCTCGCGAGCGTGCGTTCGACGCCGTTTTACTGGCGCGCCCACGTGTTCGGCGAGCGCGGATCCGCGGAAGTGCTGGGTCCGACGTCCCTCGTCGTGCGGGGACCCGGCGGCAGCGTGGATCGCCGGGAATTTGCCGCGGTGGACCAGGTGCTTGCCGAGGTCGATGCTTTTGCCGACGCCGTGACGGACGGCAAGCCGTACCCGGTAACGACGGCGCAGATGCTGGCGACGACCGCGGCGTTCGAGGCCATCGTCAAATCGGCCGCCACCGGCGCCGCCGAGCGCGTCGCGTGAACGCGGATCCCGTGCCATGAGCCGCGACGATTTCGGCGCCTACGACATCGCCGACCTGCGGGAACGCGCGCGCCGGCGCCTGCCGAAGGGCGTGTTCGAATTCATGGATCGCGGAAACGGCGACGAGGTGGCCGTTGCGAACAATCGCGCCGCTTTCGAGCGCGTGAAATTTTCCCCCCGCCAGCTGGTCGACACCTCCGGGCGGTCCCTCGAAATCGAGCTCTTCGGAAAACGGCAGGCCATGCCGCTCGCCATCGCGCCCACGGGCTCCGCGGGTCTGACGTGGCACGAAGGCGAAATCGCGCTCGCGCGCGCGGCGCGGGCCGCCGGCATTCCGTTTACGCTCGCGACGGGATCCATGACGGCGCTCGAGAGAGTCGCCGAGCATGCCGGCGGCACGCTGTGGTTCCAGCTCTACATGTGGCCGGACCGGTCGGCCTCGCACCAGCTCGTCGAGCGGGCAAGAGCCGCCGGTTATCAGGCGCTCGTCGTCACCGTCGACACGCCGGTGACGCCCGGTCGCGAGTACAACCTTCGCAACGGCGTGACGGTGCCGTTCCGGTTTACGCGCCGCAACGTGACCGACGTCATGCTGCATCCGCGCTGGGTGTTCACGGTGCTCATGCGTTACCTGCTGACCACCGGCATGCCGCGCTACGAAAACTATCCCACGCAGCAGAAAAGCCGCATCACCGCATTGCCGATGGGCCGCTCGATGATGGTGACCGACTCGTTGACGTGGGAGGATCTGAAGGTGCTGCGGCGCCTGTGGCCGCATCCGCTGCTCGTAAAGGGCATTCTGCGGCCGCAGGATGCGCTGCGCGCGGCGGAATGCGGTGCGGACGGCGTGATCGTTTCCAATCACGGCGGCCGCGCCGTCGACAGCACAATGGCGCCGATCGAAGTGCTGCCGCACGTCGTCGATGCAGCGGGGCATCGGCTGACGGTGCTGGTCGACAGCGGGTTCCGGCGCGGCGCCGACGTGGTGAAGGGACTCGCGCTGGGCGCGAAAGCCGTGCTGATCGGGCGGGCAACCTTGTACGGCACCACGATCGGCGGCGAGGCGGGCGCCGCGCGTGCAATCGAAATTTATCGCGACGAGATCGACCGCATGCTGGCGCTGATCGGCTGCGCGGACGTGAGTGTGCTCGGACGGGATTTCCTGGTGCTGCCCGGCGAGGCGCCGCGATGATACAGATATTTGCGCGCGGACTCGGCGCTCTGGCGCTCGCAATATCGGCCGCCGCCGCCGCGCAGTCCTATCCGTCAAAACCCGTACGCCTGCTCGTGGGATTGCCCGCCGGCAGTTCGCTCGACGCTGCGGCGCGCGCATTGGCCGGGCGGCTCGGCGAGTTCCTGCAGCAGCAGGTCGTCGTCGACAATCGCGTCGGCGCGGGCGGCGTCATCGCAACCGAAATTGCCGCGCGCGCGCGCGCCGACGGCTATACGCTGCTCATGGGGGCGAACGGCGCGCTGGCGATCAGCCCGGCGCTGCACGACCGGCTGCCGTACGATCCGGTTCGGGATTTTGCGCCGGTGACGCTGGTCGTCGACGTGATGAACGTGCTGGTCGTGCATCCGGCGACGCCGGCCGCCACGACGAAGGAATTGATCGCGCTCGCGAAATCGCGCGAGCTGCTCGGCGGGTCCGGCGGCATCGGCACGCCCGGGCACCTCGCATTGGAGCTCTTCAACATGATGGCCGGCACGAAGGTCATGCACATCGCGTACAAGGGCAGCGTGCCGGCGCTGATCGACCTCATCGCGGGCAGCATACACCTGAGCTTCGCGACATCGGCAACCGCGCTGCCGCAGATGAAGGGCGGCAAGCTGAAAGCGCTCGGTGTGACCGCGCCGAGACGTTCCGTGCTGCTGCCCGATCTGCCGACGGTGGCGGAGTCCGGACTGCCGGGCTTCGAAATGACGGGGTGGTACGGCGTGCTCGCCCCGGCAGGAACACCGAAAGCGGTCGTTGCGCGCCTCAACGCGGAGTCGGTCCGGGCGTTGCATGCCGAGGACGTGCGGCAGGCGCTCCATGTGCAGGGACTGGAAGTGCGCACGAGCACGTCCGACGCGTTCGCGGCGCACCTGAAGTCGGAGATCGGCAAATGGGCGGCGGTCGTGAAGTTCGCGGGGGCGAAACCACAGTAACGGGAGATGACGTTGGCGACAAGAACCGGATCGCAATTGCTGGCCGACACGTTGCAGCAATACGGCGTGACACACGTATTTTTCGTGCCGGCCATCGTGCTGAATGCGCTGGCCGAAATGGAGACCCGCGGCATCGTGCGCGTGCTGGCGCACGGGGAGAAAGCCACCGCGTACATGGCGGACGGTTACGCGCGCGCCGCGCGGCGGCCGGGCGTCGTGTTTGCGCAGCATATCGGCGGCTCGAATCTTGCCGCAGGCCTGCGCGACGCGTACCTCGCGGGATCGCCGGTCGTCGCGTTTTCCGGAGGGCCGATCACCGCCACGCGCTACAGGAACGCGTATCAGGACCTCGAGCATTTCAGCCAGTTTGCGGATACGACCAAGTTCAGTGCCCGCGTCGATGACCTCGCGCGTTTCCCGGACCTGCTGCGGCAGGCGTTCCGCGAGGCGATGACGGGCGCGCCGGGACCGGTGCATCTCGAACTGCGTGGCCATCACGGCGACGTCATCAATGGCTCGGGCGAACTCGCAGGCGCGTACGTGCCTGCGCTCCGCGCCGTCCCGCCTTACCGTCCGGCCGCGGAACCGGAGGCCGTGGAGGCCGCACTCGCGCTTCTCGAAAAGGCCGCGCGGCCGATACTGGTCGCGGGCGGCGGCGTCGTGTGGTCCGGCGCACAGGCGGAAGTGGTCGCGCTCGCGGAGAAGCTGTCGATTCCGGTGGCGACCTCGCTCAACGCGAAGGGCGCGCTCTCCGATGCGCATGCGCTGTCCGTGGGCGTGTGCGGCACGTACTCGCGCGCGTGCGCGAACCGCGCGGTGGCCGAGGCCGATCTCGTGTTCTACATCGGCAGCCGCACGGGCGGGCAGGTCACGACGAACTGGAACGTGCCGCGTCCCGGCACGACGGTCATTCATCTCGACATCGATGCGCGCGAAATCGGGCGCAATTACGACACGGCCGTCGGGCTGTGCGGCGACGCGCGCACCGTGCTGAGGCAGATGCTCGCGGCGGCGCGGGCGCTCGCGCCGCGCGCGGCGTGGACCGATCGTACGCGCGCGCTGGTCGCCGAGTGGCGCGCGGCATTTGCGGAACGGATGGCATCGGACGCGGTGCCGATGCGGCCCGAGCGGCTGTGCGCGGAATTGTCCCGCGCGTTGCCGGAAAACGGCGTTCTGGTGTCGGATACCGGCCACTCGGGCATCTGGACCGGCGCGCTCGTGGATTTCACGAAACCCGGACAGCGGCTGATCCGCTGCGCGGGTTCGCTCGGCTGGGGCATGCCGGGCGCGATCGGCGTGAAATGCGCGCTGCCGGATGCACCCGTCGTGTGTTTCGCCGGCGACGGCGGCGTCTACTACCATCTCGCGGAACTCGAAACCGCGGCGCGCTACGGCATCAACTTCGTGCTCGTGGTGAACAACAACAGCGCCCTCAACCAGGAGATTCCGTTGATCGACAAGGCCTATGGCGGGACGCCCACGGAGCGCGGCCGCGAACTGTGGGGTTTTCGCGACGTCAATTTCGCGCGGCTCGGTGAAGAAATGGGTTGCCTCGGCCTGCGCGTCGAGCACCCCGGCGAGCTGCCGGCGGCGTTCGCGCGGGCGTTTGCGGCGGGACGGCCCGTCGTCATGGACGTCGTGACCGATTACCGGGCGATGGCGCCCACCGCATGGACCGGGAATCCCGGTGCGAGCGCGCATTGACCGCGTGTATGATCCAACAGGATGTGCCGGAATGAATTCGGGAGAAGCATGATGTCGAAGAGGCTCCGTTTCCGGAATACCGCGGGTGTTCTGCTGTTATTGCCCGTGCTGCTGCTGCCGCTGCTCGCCGTCGCGCAGGAGTATCCGGCAAAACCGATACGCATCGTCGTCGGGCCCGGCCCGGACATCGTCGCGCGCATGATGGGCGCGCGGTTCACGGAAAGCTGGGGCCAGCAGGTCATCGTGGAAACGCGTCCGGGCGGCGGCGGGACGATAGCCGCGGAACTGGTGTCGAAGACGCCGCCCGACGGCTACACGCTGCTGCTTGCAAGCGCCGCCTACACGATCAACGCGGTGTTGCAGCCCGGGCCCGTCGATCTGCTGCGCGATTTTGCCGCGGTTGCGTACTGCGCCCGGGCGCCGTTTCTGCTGGTGACGCATCCCTCGCTGCCCGTGCGTTCGGTGAAGGAGTTGATCGCGCTCGCGAAGTCGCGCCCCGGTCAGATCGTGTACGCCTCGTCCGGCAACGGCACGCCGCCGCATCTCGCGGGCGAAATGTTCAAGGTGGCGGCCGGCATCAACGTACTGCACGTGCCGTACAAGAGCGCCGCGCCGGCGCTCATCGATGTCGTCGGCGGGCAGGTGCATCTGATGTTTCCCATCACCTCGATCGGGCTGCCGCAGGTGCAGTCCGGAAAGTTGCGCGGGCTCGGCGTCACCAGCCTCGAGCGCACGCGGCTCGCGCCCGACGTGCCGACGCTCGCGGAAAACGGCCTCGCCGGGTTCGAGTTGTTCGGCTGGAACGGGCTGCTCGCACCCGCCGCGACGCCGCGCGCCGTGATCAGCAAGCTCAGCGCCGAATCGCTCGCCGCGCTCGCGCGGACCGACATGCAGCAACGCTTTCTGAAGGCGGGCTACGAGCCGGGCAGCCCGACGCTGACGCCGGAGAAATTCCACGAGCAGTTGCGCGCCGAAATCGCCCTGTTCGCGAAGGTCGTCAAGGCGTCGGGCGCCAGGGTGGACTGATGCGGAGGGGATCGAACATGCGTATGGGTGCGATGCTGATGGTGGTGCTGGCCGCGGCGGGTTCGCCGCACGCGGCGGCACAGACCTATCCGGCCAAGCCGATCCGACTCATCATGGCGTATCCCCCCGGCGGCGCGACGGACATACTCGGGCGCCTGATGGCCAAGGCGCTTTCGGATGCGTGGAACGTCAACGTACTCGCGGAAAACCGCCCCGGCGCATCCGGCAACATCGGCACCGCGGCCTGCGCGAAGTCTCCGCCGGACGGTTACACGATGTGCACGGTGTCCCCGGCCCAGGCGATGGCCTCGCGCATGTTTTCCAATGCGGGTTTCGATTCGCTGCGGGACTTCTCGCACATCACGCTGGTCGCCCGAGTGCCGCTGGTGCTGCTTGTGCATCCGTCGCTGCCGGTGAAGAACGTGACGGATCTCATCGCGCTCGCCAAGCGCCGGCCCGGCGCGCTCAACTACGCGACCAGCGGCGGCGGCGCGAGCCCGCATCTGGGCATGGAGCTCATCAAGCAGATGGCGGGCCTCGACATCGTCATGGTGCTGTACAAGGGCGCGGGCGCGCAGATGGTCGATCATGTCGCGGGCCGCGTCGAGCTCGCGCTGGCGCCCGCCGTGGGCGTGGTGCCTTTCGTGCAGGCCGGCAAGCTGCGGGCCATTGCGGTGTCCACGCGGGAGCGATTTCCCGTTCTGCCGGATGTGCCGACCATTCACGAGTCGGGACTCAGGGGCTACGAGGCGAGTTCGTGGCAGGGCCTCGCGATGCCGGCCGGCGTGCCGCGGGACATCGTGGAGCGGCTGAGCGCCGAATTTTCGAAGGCGTTGAAGTCGCCGGCCATGCGCGAACGCATACTGGAGATGGGCGGCATCACCGTCGGCAACACGCCGGACGAATTCGCGAAGTTTTTCAACGCCGAATCCGACAAGTGGACCGCGGTCGCGAAAAAGGCGAACGTTTCGATGAACTAGCGCCGCGCGCCGGTCAGGCCGGCGCGGGAAAGTGCCGCTGCAGGAAATCCGCCGCATCCCGCGCGCAGCGGTCGGGCAGGAAGTCGGAAATGTTGTGGCTTTTCACATCGTAGACGATGAGTTCGCTGCCCGCGATCCGGTGATGCATGTCCGCGTAGGCCGACGCGTTGCCTATCGTATCGTGTCCGGGCGCGATGAGCAGAGTGGGGCAGGTGATGCGCGCCACGTCGTCCATCCAGTACTGCGTGGTCATGTAGCCGACGAAGCGCTTCACGAACACCGGGTCATTGCGCGAAATTTCATCGAGAAACCAGTCGATCTGGCTCCGGCTGACCACGTCGACCGGCAGGCGGTCCGCGATCGTGTCCGCGATAAACCGGCGCAGTCCGCGCTTCTCCATTTCCGGTATCCACGCGGCGCCCGCGCTGTCCCGGAATCCGGGGCGCGACGCGATCAGCACGAGGCTCGCGGCGCGCGACGCGTGATGAATCGCGATCTGCTGGGCAAGGTAGCCGCCGCCCGAGACGCCGAGAAAATGCGCGCGCTCCACGCCGAGATGCGCCATCACGTCCAGCACGTCCTGCGTGAGCCGCGCGAGCGTCAGCGGCTGGTCCGGGCCGGGCACGCCGGATTCGCCGTGCCCCCGCAGGTCCATGCGCACGACACGAAAACGGCGCGCGAAATACGGCACCATCGCGTGCATCCGGCGCGAACTGCTCATCGCGGAATGCAGCAGGATCAACGTCGGCGCCACGGTCCACGGATCGGAGAAGTCGTCGATGCAATAGGCGATGTCGAGACCGTCGCTCGCCTTCACGTGCAGCATGGGCGTCATCCGGCGGTGTTCCGGTCGGCGAGGTTGCAGGGGCGCAACTGCCCCACGACGGCGCCCGTGCTGTCGCGCACGGGCGGCGCCGCGAGCGCTGCGAGCGCGCGCAGTTCGGCCGCGTCCAGCAGTTTCGCGGCCGACAACACGGCAAGCAGCGCGGGTACGCGGGCCCGCGTCGCGCCGTCGGCGATCTTGAGCGCGACCCCGAGGCCCGCCCCCGGCATGAACGCGCACAGGAATCCCTCGGCGCCGGTCTTGGCGATGATCCGGCCTTGCGTAACTTGCGCGATACGCACGCCCGGTTCGTCCGTGCCCGACACGTACTCCGGATGAGCGCGCATCGCTTCTTGTATCGCGGCGATCGCGGCGGTGCGCGCGGGCGAAAATGCGCGGTTCTCCGCGAATCGCGCCATCGCCGCCGCGAAGGCGCCGACCGACATGGCCGCCGCGGGCAACGTGCAGCCGTCAACGCCCGTCGGCAGGCGCCGCGCGTCGATCCCGCCCACGTCCGACAGCGTGTCGAGAAACCGCTGTTGCACCGGATGATCGATCCGGTTGTAGCCTTCCAACGGCCATCCGGCGTGTTTGGCCACGCTGAGGAATCCGCAGTGTTTTCCCGAACAGTTGTGGTACGCACGCGCCTGCGGCGTGCCGTCGCGCAGCACCTGCGCCGCCGCCCCGGGGTCCATCGGCGCCTCGGGTCCGCACGCGAGCGCCGTCTCGGACAACGCGAGCCCGGCGAGCCACTCGCGGACCATCGCACGGTGAAACGGTTCGCCGCGATGCGAGCCGCACGCGAGCGCGAGGTGGCGCGGGTCGAGCCCGAATGCGTCGAGCGCGCCCGACTCGGCAAGCGCGATGGCCTGCACCGGCTTCAGCGCGGAGCGCGGATAGGTCACCATCGACGTGTCGCCCCAGCCCTCGACGATTTCGCCGCGCGCATTGGCGACGGCCGCGACGCCGCAATGCGCGCTTTCGACGAGCGCGCCGCGAAAAATTTCCACCATGCGAACGGACGACACGGGTTTTTCCTTTGATTTGAGTCTAGCGCAGTTTTCTTGGACGGGGATACCCGTTACGATAACGTGTGACTTATTGAGGATGGGCGCATGGCGCAAGGCAGGCGTGCGGGAGCTCGGCTCGCGGTCGACATTGGCGGCACGTTTACCGACATCGTGCTGGAAGCAAACGGGCGGCGTCTGACCGGCAAGGTGCTGACCACGCCGCGCGCGCCCGAGGAAGCCGTGGTGGCCGCCGTGCAGGAGATGCTTTCCCGCGCGCAATGCGAAGCGGGCTCGCTCGACCTCTTCATCCTCGGCACGACGCTTGCCACCAATGCGTTGATCGAGCGCAAGGGTGCGAAGACCGCGTTGCTGACCACCGCGGGATTCCGGGACCTCGTCGAAATCGGCTGGGAGCACCGGTTCGCGCAGTACGATATTTTTCTCGACAAGCCGGCGCCGCTGGTGCCGCGTTACCTGCGGTTGCCGGTACCCGAGCGCATCGACGCGCGGGGGCGCGTGCTGATGCCGCTCGACGAGGCCGCGGTCGGCGCGCTCGTGCCCGAACTCCGTCGCGAAGGCGTCGAGAGCGTGGCGATCGGTTTCCTGCAGAGTTTCGTCAATCCGACGCACGAGCGTCGCGCGCGGGACATTCTGAAGGCGGCGCTCCCCGAGCTGTGGATCACGCTGTCGTCGGACGTGTGCCCTGAAATCCGCGAGTACGAGCGTTTCTCGACGACCTGTGCGAACGCGTACGTGCAGCCGGTGATGGCGGGCTACCTCAACCGACTCGACGCGCGATTGAAATCGATCGGCCTGCGCTGCCCGGTATACCTGATGACTTCGGGCGGCGCGCTGTGCACGCTCGAAATGGGGGCGGCGGAGCCGGTGCGACTCGTGGAGTCGGGTCCCGCGGGAGGCGCGATCCTGGCGCGCGGGATCGCCCAAAGCTGCGGCGCGGATCGCGCGCTTTCGTTCGACATGGGCGGCACGACCGCGAAAATCTGCTTCATCGACGATTACAACCCGGAGATCTCGCGCAGTTTCGAGTTCGGGCGCATGTACCGGTTCCTGAAGGGAAGCGGACTGCCGGTGCGCATTCCCGTGATCGAGATGGTGGAGATCGGAGCGGGGGGCGGTTCGATCGCGCGCGTCGATGACCTGCAGCGCGTGCAGGTCGGTCCGGACAGCGCCGGGTCGGAGCCGGGGCCCGCCTGTTACGCCCGTGGCGGCGAACACGCGACCGTGACCGATGCCGACTGCGCGCTGGGTTTGCTCGACGCCGCGCGCTTCGCCGGCGGCCGCGTCACGCTCGCGCCGGAGAAGGCGGATGGCGCGGTCGCGCGCGACGTCGCGAAGCCGCTGGGTGTCGCGGTGCCGCTCGGCGCGCTGGCGATCCGGGAAATCGTCACCGAGAACATGGCAAACGCGGCGCGCGTGCACGCCATGGAACTCGGCAAGACGGTCGAGAATTGCACGCTGATCGCGTTCGGGGGTGCCGCCCCGTTGCATGCGGCGCGGTTGGCAGACAAGCTCGGCATTCGGCGCGTGGTCATCCCCGTCGGCGCGAGCGTCGGTTCCGCGCTGGGTTTTCTCGCGGCGCCCGTGGCGTTTCAGGCCGTGCGCAGCTGGTACCAGCGCGTCGAGACGCTCGATGTCGCGCAGGCCAACCGGCTCCTCGGCGAGATGACACGGCAGGCGGAAGACATCGTGCGCGCCGCCGCCGGCCGCGCGGCTTTGTTTTCGGAACGCATGGCGTACATGCGCTACGTGGGACAGGGCCACGAGATCCGCGTGAAATTGCCCGCGGGCAAACTCACCGCGAAGGACATCGCGGGTTTCAAGCGCCGTTTTGACGCCGCGTACCGCGCACTCTACGGGCGCACGATTCCGGACATGGGTGTCGAGATCATGAGCTGGTCAGTCACGGTATCCACGCGCGCGGCGCGCGCGGCGCGCGTGCGGGAAGTGCGCCGGCATCCGGCAAGTGCCGCCGGGCGCCGGCGCCTGTTCGAGCCGGTGACCGCGCGATGGCGCGAGGTGCCCGTCTACGAACGCGCGGCGCTGTCCGCAGGTGCTTGCGCGAAGGGCCCGGCGCTCATCGTCGAGGATCAGACGACGGTCGTCGTCATCGACGGCTACACCGCGACGATCGACAGCCTGGGCCAGGTCGTCCTGGAAAAGAAAATAAAAACAAGGAGATAGGAATGCCGCGCCTCGCGCAGATCCAGAAGCAGGTGCAGTGGAATCGCCTGATCTCCGTGGTCGAGGAGCAGGCGCAGACGCTGATTCGCACCGCGTTCGGTTCTGCGACGCGGGAGGCGGGCGATCTTTCCGCAGGCGTATTCCTGCCCGACGGCCGCATGGTCGCGCAGGCGGTGACGGGCACGCCGGGCCACGTGAACTCCATGGCGGAGTCGGTGAAGTATTTCCTGCAGGAATATCCGCCGCGCACGATGCGCCCCGGCGACGTGTTCCTCACCAACGATCCGTGGAAGGGAACCGGGCATCTGAACGACCTGACGATGGTCACACCGGTATTCCGCGGCAGAAAGCTGGTCGCGCTGTTTGCGTCGACAGTGCACGTGGTCGACATCGGCGGCATCGGATTGTCCGCCGACGGCACGCAGATTTATCACGAAGGACTTTTCATTCCGATTCTGCGGCTCGTATCGCAGGGGCGCGTGGACGAGACCGTGCTCAAGATGGTGCGCTTCAACGTGCGTGAGCCGGTACAGGTCGAGGGAGACATCTACGGGCTCATCGCCTGCAACGCCATCGGCTGCCGGCGGCTACTCGCGATGATGGACGAGTACGGATTGCGGGACATCGAAGCGCTGTCGGAGCACATCATCGCCCGCTCGCGCGCGGGCATGCTCGCCGCCGTGCGCGCCTGGCCGCGCGGCACATGGTCGTACGCGATGACGACCGACGGGTACGACGCGCCCATCACGCTGCGGGGGGCGCTCACGATTTCGGCCACGGGGATCGACGTCGATTTCACCGGATCGAGCCCGGTCGTCACGCAGGGCATCAACGTGCCCAAGAGTTACACCGACGCCTACACGTCGTTCGGGGTCCGCTGCATCATCGGTCCCGGCATTCCGAACAACGCGGGCTCGCTGGGCGCGATCCGCGTGTTTGCGCCGGAGGGATCGATCGTCAACGCGCCGCATCCGCTCGCCGTTGCCGCGCGGTCCACGATCGGACAACTGCTCCCGGACGTCGTGTTCGGCTGCCTTCGGCAGGCGCGCGCGGACCGCGTGCCGGCCGAAGGCGCATCGTCGCTGTGGAACATCCGACTCGCGGGCGGCCAGACGATGGTGAAGGGCATCGATCCCGGTTCGATCCGGGGGGCGACATCGTTCAACGTGACGGGATTCAATACCGGCGGCACCGGCGCACGCCCGGGCAAGGACGGCCTCTCGGTCACGTCGTTTCCGAGCGGCATCCGCAACGTGGCGGTGGAGATCATGGAGACGCTGTCTCCGGTCGTGTACTGGAAGAAGGAGTACCGACCCGACTCGGGCGGTCCCGGCACGCACCGTGGCGGTCTCGGGCAGATCATGGAAATTTCGAACGGCGAACCCGCGCCCATGATCATCTCCGCGACGTTTGACCGCATCGTGCATCCCGCGCGCGGCAACGGCGGCGGCCGCGACGGCGGCGCGGGGCGCGTGTCGCTGGTATCCGGCGGCAAGCTGCGCGGATTCGGGCGTCAGGTGATTCCCGCAGGCGACCGGGTGGTCGTGGAAACACCCGGCGGCGCGGGCATCGGCGACCCGACCGCGCGCGCGCGCGCGGCGGTGGATGCCGATGTGCGCGACGGTCTCGTGACACCCGGGCAGGCGCAGTCGGTATACGGGCGCTAGCCGTGTCGCGATCGATCCGCGTGCTCGGCGAGCAGGACGTGGCGGCGCTGATCGACACGGATCGCGCGTTGCAACTCGCACGCGATACGCTGCGCGACCAGGCCGCGGGAAAAAGCTATCTGTCCGGACCCTCGGCCATGACGCTGGATGCACGACCGTTCGGCGGCGGACGATTCAAGTTCAAGGCGGCGACGGTCGGCCACCTGGGCGCGTCCGGCATACGGCTCATTTCGCGCCGCACCGCGATCGATCGCGACGCGTGCAATTACTGCGCGGTGTACAACCACCCCGGCATCGAGCTCTCGGGCCTCGTCGCCGAACTGTGGATCAGCCGCATCCGCACCGCCGCGTTCGGCGTCGCGACGATGGAGGCGCTCGCGAATCCGGGAGCGCTGACCGTCGCGCTGTTCGGCGCCGGCCGCATCGCGGCAGAGATGATGCCGATGCTTGCGCACGCGCTGAACGTAACGGAACTTCGCGTGCATTCGCGCCGGGTGGATAGCACGGTCGCATTTGTCGCGGCGCATGCGCCGAAAGTCCGGTTCCCGGTGCGCGTCGAGCCGGACGCGGCGCGCATGGTGGACGGCGCGGATCTCGTCGTCACCGTCAGCGAAGCGACGGCGCCGCTTGTCAGGCCGGGCACGCTGAAACCCGGCGCGGTCGTGTGCTCGATGGGCGGCTACAACGAAGTCGACATCGGCGTGTTGCAGGATGCACAGCGCTTCGTCGTCGACGATCCGGATTTTGCTTCCGAGGTGGGTGACGGCGGCGCGTGGATCCGGCAGGGCCATTTCACGCGTGAGACCTTCGCAGCCCGTGTCGATGCCCTTGCGTGCGAAGTCGTTGCCGGGACGAAACCCGGCAGAAACGGGCCGGAAGACCGCATCGTCGCGATCGTTCAGGGCATTGCCACCGGTGATGTCGCGTTCGCGATCTACGCGCTGCAGGAAGGCGAGCGGCGCGGCGTGGGGACGGTCGTCGAGCTGCCGTAACGCTTGTAAACCGGGGTGCTACCGCATCCCCGGATGCACCCCAGCCTCGGGCAGACCATGGTTTATGCGACTTCCGGTGCCGGTTTGGCTAATTACCTTACTCGGTACGGCCTTGCAGGTTGTCCCAGCGACAGCGCCATTTGCCCGACGCTCTTGAGCGGCAAACCATGATCCGGGGTTTCCACGATTTCATTGCCCCACTGCGTCCAGCCTGATCGCGGGTGCCGGGCAAACAATTCCAGGTAAGGTCCCGGAGAGCACTTCTCGATGATGTCGTACAGTTCCTCGGGTTTGCGCGAGTGCTCGCGTTTTCGTGAGCAAAGAATATTTACCTGTCGCCGACCCGGTGCAAGCGTTCGCATGCTGCCGCGCACGCCGAACAACACCAGTTCAGTAACGTTCCGAAAGTAGAATCCGACCCCGCGGCCATCGGGACCGCCATCTTTTCGGACCTTGTACCAAACCAGGTTACTCTTGTAAGTGAACCCCCAGCGGCGCATCACCTCAAGTCCTTCGCCGATCAGCGCGTTTGGAACCCAGAGGTACAGATGGGAAGCGGCTGCCGCGAACTCGGGGACCGGGAGTTCGAAGATCTCCTCAAGTTCCATGGTCGAGTAACGCAAAAGTCGTTTGTGTTCTGGCGCCATCTTCCCGGTACGATTCTGAAACTGCCAGGGTGGATCCGCAAGTATCGTGGCGAACCTGCCCGAAAGCTTCTCCCGCAAGTCCTGCGTGGCAGTTCGCTGCGTAATGCTAACTATTCTTGTCATATAGGGTCCTCCCGATTCCGAACACAAGGATAGGGCATCCGGCTCCACCGCCGCCCTGTATCCGCGGCAGCAGCTTCGACATGTGCGTAGTGGATGCGCCGTAGGACGAGCCGCGCCCGAGTCCATCAAATACTTCCTGTAATTCGTCCCGCCGAGTGATAATTATCCCGACCGAGATCGCGCGTAAATCGAACAGCAGCCGGAAATTGTTTAGATCTCGATCGAAAAACGGATCCTTGTTATTCCATTCGATCTCAAGCGCCACTCGATTTTTGAAGCAGTCTACCTCGTGGGTCGGCGACTCAAGTACTTGTTGATCGACTGTAATCTTGGTATCAAAATTCTTTGCGAACCAACCCTTGTTACCAAGTTCGCTGTCGATCCATTCCGAGATCTTCGATTTTCGACCACCCCCTACCGAGATCCAACTCTTTCGGAGTCGGAATCGGGACAACACATCGCAAACATCGGCATACTCCTGCGGAAAATCTTGGCGGAGTATCGCAACGGCGTGCCGCCACTCATGAATTTCGTAGTTGTGGCGGACGAATGCGGGGAGCTTGCTTATCGACATCGGAGAATCATAGATGAGTCAGCATGCATTGCCAAACCTGTGGCGAGTCTGAAATCCCCCGAGTTGGCCGACTACTCGACTTTCAGTCCGATTACCTTGATGGCCTTGCCGAATATCGTGACTTCGTCGCGCATGAGGCGGCGGAATTCTTCGTGTTTGGCGGTCGTGACGCCAGTGGCCTGCGCGGCGCGCGCGTCGCAGATTTCGAGCGGCGCCGTGACTTTCTGCAGTGCCGGATGGGTCTCGGCCTGGATTGGTTTGAGTGTTATCGCAGGGCGAACGCGACGCCGCGGTGTTTGCGGTTCTTCATTGGTCCATATTATGTAAATAATTGATTTTATGAATGTTTGTTTGCTCCTTCGCGCGCGCTGATTGTGGGGGACTGCTATCGTTTGATAGCATCGCGCTTCCACCAGCGGCGCGTGCAGCGACCGCAGCCGAACACAGAAAAACAATCAGGGAGTCCGTCTCATGCCCAGGATCACCGGGCCGCGCTATGTTGCCGACATGTTGCGCGGGTACGGCGTGTCGCACGTGTTTTTCGTGCCGCAGATGTTGCTCGAAACGCTGACCGCGATGGAGGGCATGGGCATCCGGCGCGTGATGACGCACGGCGAGAAGGCGGCGGCGTACATGGCTGACGGCTATGCGCGCGCCTCGCTCCGGCCCGGCGTGTGCATGGCCCAGCATGTGGGCGCGTCGAATCTCGCGGCCGGGCTGCGCGATGCGTACATCGCCTGCTCGCCGGTGATCGCGCTGACCGGCGGGCCCGCGCCGCACCAGCGCTACCGCCACGCCTACCAGGAACTGGAGGACTTCAGCCAGTTCGAACACACCACCAAGTTCAACGCGCACGTCGATCACATCAACCGGCTGCCGGACATGCTGCGCCAGGCGTTCCGGGAAGCAACGAGCGGCGCGCCGGGCCCCGTGCATCTGCAGATCGGCGGACACCACGCCGAATCGATCATGGTCGAGGCCGACCTGGAATTGCGCATCGAGGATCAATTCCGGTCGGTGCCGCCGTATCGTCCGGCCGCGGATCCCGGACAGGTTGCCGACGCGCTGCGCGCGCTCGACGCGGCCGAGCGGCCCGTCATCGTCGCGGGCGGCGGTGTGGCGTGGTCCGGCGCGCAGGCCGAGGTGGTGCAGCTCGCCGAGAAACTGCAGATACCCGTGGCCACGTCGCTCAACGCGCGCGGCACGATACTGGACACGCATCCGCTGTCGGTGGGCGTGTGCGGCACGTACTCGCGGTCGTGCGCGAACCAGACGGTGGGCGAAGCCGACCTCGTGTTTTTCATCGGCAGTCACACCGGGAGCCAGGTCACCGCGCGCTGGCTCGTGCCGAAGCCCGGAACGCCAGCGATTCATCTCGATATCGACGCGCGCGAACTCGGGCGCAACTATCCGCTGAAGGCCGGGCTGCTCGGCGACGCGAAAACGGTGCTGCGGCAGATGATAGAGGCCTCCGGTACCGGTCGCGGTGCCGCGCGCGCGCCGTGGCTTGCCCGCGTGAAAACGCTGGTGGACGCGTGGCGCGCGTCGGTGGCCGCCCAGCGCGATTCCGACGCGGTGCCGATGCGTCCCGAGCGCGTCTGCCGCGAAATCGGCGCGATGCTGCCGCAAAACGCCGTGATGGTGTGCGATACCGGGCACTCGGGCATCTGGACCGGCACCATGATTGAATTCCTGCGCCCCGGGCAACGCCTGATCCGCTGCGCGGGCTCGCTCGGCTGGGGCCTGCCCGGCGCGCTCGGCGTGAAATGCGCGCTGCCCGATACGCCGGTGGTATGTTTCGCGGGCGACGGCGGGGTGTATTACCATCTTTCGGAACTCGAAACCGCCGCGCGCTACGGCATCAATCTCGTCCTCGTGGTGAACAACAACAGCGCGCTCAATCAGGAGATACCGCATTTCGACAAGTCCTACGGCGGCGATCCCGACGAGCGGGGCCGCGAGATGTGGGGATTTACCGACGTGAATTTCGCGACGGTGGCGCAATCGCTGGGCTGCACCGGCATCCGCGTGGAGAAACCCGCGGATCTGCCGCAGGCGATACAGCGTGCGCTTGCCGCGGGTCGGCCCGTGGTCATCGACGTCGTGACGGATCACCGCGCATTTTCACCGAAGACATGGACCGGCGGCGCGGCCGGCGGGCATTAAGTTTACGGAAAGCCAAGGAGCAACCGATGCACGGATCGCTGGAGACACTGAAGGTGGAAATCGACCTGTGCGCGCCCGGCTGGGAGCGCATCATCGACAAAAATCCGCCGATCGACATCATCGCGCGGGACATCATTTTCGGCGAAGGGCCGACGTGGGACGCGAAGAACAGACAGCTGTATTTCACCGACATCATCGGCGACACGATCTGGAAGTGGAAGCCGGGCGTCGGACAGGAAGTGGTGATGCGGCCGACGGTCAAGGCAAACGGCACATGCCTCGACCTGCAGAACCGGCTGGTCGTCGCGGGCTGGGGCGGCCGCACGGTGTTCCGCCACGAGAAGGACGGCTCGTGGAAGACGCTCGCCGACCGGTGGGAGGGCAAGAAACTCAGCAGCCCCAACGACATCGTCGTGAAATCGGACGGATCGATCTGGTTCACCGATCCTCCGGGGGGTCTGCTGAACGTCGGCATGGTCGGCACCGACATCCAGCGCTACATCGACACGCAGCCGGTCTACCGCATTTCGCCCGACGAGAAGTCGATGACCGTCATCTGCACGGACAACGTCTATCCCAACGGGCTCTGCTTTTCGCCGGACGAAAAAATTCTCTACGTGAACTGCAGCCGCGAGCGCGTGATCCGCGCCTACGACGTGAAGGCGGACGGCACGGTCGGCCCGTCGCGCCTGTTCTACCAGTACACCGGGCCGGAACGCGGCGTGCCCGACGGCATCAAGTGCGATGTCGCCGGCAACGTCTGGTGCACGGCGCCCGGCGGTATCTGGGTTCACGATCCGTCCGGAAAACCCGTCGTCCGCATCAAGACTGCGGGGCATCATCCGACCAACATCGCGTTCGGCGACGATGACTGGAAGTCGCTCTACATCACGATGATCGGCTCGGTCACGCGCACGCGGCTTAACATCGCCGGCGTGCCGTCGCGGTAAGCGGAACAGGAGAATATTGATGACCTGGAATTTCGAACGTGTTGCCGGCCCGTTCAAGGGCCGTACCGGCGGGCTCGCGTGGGACGGCAAGCGCATGCTCGTCTCTGCGGTCGCCGAGGAACGCGTGCTGCGATTCGATCCCGCCACCGGCAAGACCGAAGACTTCCGGCGCTGGACCGGCCGCGTGAACGGGCTCGCGATCGCGAAGGACGGCTCGGTGTTCGGGGCGCAGGAAGGCGGCCGCCGCGTCGTGCAATTCATGAATGACGGCTCGACCGCGCCCGTGACGGAATTTCTCGAAGGGGCGCGCCACAACCAGCCCACCGACGTCGTCGTCGACAGCAAGGGCCGGGTCTGGATTGCCGACGCCTACAACGGCCAGCCGCCGTACGGCCCGCCGACCGCGCCGTTTCTCGCGCATGCTTCCGTGCTGCGCAATGACCCGGTCGGCACCGGCCTGTGGCGCCTGTCCCGGGTCACGCACGACACCTGCGGACCGCGCGCCGTGCTGCTGTCCGGGGACGAGAACACGCTCTACGTCGCGGACGGCGACATGGAACGCGGGGACGTGTGTCAGCTCTTCGCGTATGCCGTGAACGCGCACGGCGGCGTGGGGCACGCCAAAGCGCTGCTGACATTTACCGCCGCGGACCGCGGCATCGAGGGCATGTGCCTCGACAGCGACGGTAACATCATCGCCTGCGCGGGATGGAAAAAAGGCGGTGCCGGCGCCATGGTGTACGTCGTGTCGCCGGACGGCACCATATTGGAGTCGCACGCTGCGCCCGCGGACCTGCCGATGCGCTGCGCGTTCGGTGACGCGGACCTCGGCAGTCTCTACGTCACGGCAGGCGACGGTGCGCTCTATCGCGCCCGGAACATCGGGCGCAAGGGTTTCAAGCGCTGAACGGGGCGCCGCCATGCGGGCATTACGCGCGGTAATGTGCCTTGGTGCGCTGACATTGGTGCCGTGCGTTGCGCTGGCGCAGGCGCCGAAAGCCGGCGCCTACCCGGCGAAGCCCATCCGCCTGATTGCGCTGAGTTCACCGGGCTCCGGCCCGGACATACTCGGACGCATGCTCGGCGCGAGCCTGACCGAAGCATGGGGCCAGCAGGTGATCGTGGATTTGCGTCCCGGCGCCTCGGGCATCATCGGCGCGGAAATCGCGGCGAAGGCGGCGCCGGACGGCTACACACTTGTGATCGTGACGTCGCAGGCCGCGATCGTGTCGGCGATGTACGAGAAGCTCCCGTACGACCTCGTGCGGGATTTTGCGCCGGTGAGCCTCATGGGGTCGACACCGTTCATCCTCGTCGTGAATCCGGGTGTCGCGGCGACGTCGGTCAGCGAACTCGTCGCGCTCGCAAAATCGAAGCCCGCGGCGCTGCGCTACGGGTCCGGTGGTTCCGGTTCGCCGCCGCACCTCTCGGCGGAGATCCTGAAGAGCATGACCGGAATCGACATCCAGCATGTGCCTTACAAGGGCGTGACGCCCGCGCTGACCGATACCATCGCGAACCAGGTGCAAATGGTGATTTCAGTCATCCCGGCCGTGCTGCCGTCCGTGCGCGCGAACCGCGTGCGCGCGCTCGGAATCACCAGCGCGAAACGTTCGCCGCTCGTGCCCGACATCCCGGCCATTGCGGAAACCGTTCCCGGCTACGAATTCATCGGCTGGTACAGCGTGTTCGTGCCCGCGAGGACGCCGCAGGCCATCATCGCGAAGCTCAATGCGGAACTCGTGAAGGCGGTAGGCACGCCGGCCACGCGGGAACGCCTGTCGGACATCGGCGTGGAGGTGATCGGCTCCAACCCGCAGGAACTCGCGAAGTACCTGCCCGCGCAGATCGAAAAAATGCGGGCGGCCGTGAAAGCATCCGGCGCGCGGCCGGACCGGTGAGCCAATCAGGGAGGTATCCATGAACAGAATCTGCGCAGCGTGTTCGCCGTGCGTGTGGGGAATTCTGGTGCCGGCGGCGTTTGTTGCCGCCGGTGCGCACGCGCAGTCGTATCCGGCAAAGACGATCCGCCTGATCGTGCCGCTGGCGGCCGGTGGTCCGAGCGACATCATGGCGCGCGCGCTTGCGCTGAAACTCACCGAAGTCCTGAAACAGTCGGTGGTCGTCGACAATCGCGCCGGTGCGAGCGGAACCATCGGCACCGATCTTGCCGCGAAGTCACCGCCGGACGGCTACACGATGCTGCTGGTGTCGACCGCGGTCGCCATTAATCCGAGTCTTTTCAAGAAACTGCCGTACGACACGTTGCGCGACCTGCAGGCGGTATCGCTGCTTGCCGAGGCGCCGTACCTGCTGACCGTGCATCCGTCGCTGCCGGTGAAAACGGTCAAGCAGTTGATCGCCCTGGCGAAAGCGCGGCCGGGCGAACTGAACCACGCCTCGGGCGGTCAGGGCACCGGCCCGCATCTGGGCATGGAACTTCTTGCAATGATGACCGGCGTCAAGATCGTGCACATCGTATACAAGGGCGGCGGTCCGGCGATGAACGACTTTCTCGCGGGGCAGACGCAGGTATTCATGTCGAACATGGTGCAGGCGTATCCGCAGGTGAAGGGCGGGCGCATTCGCGCGCTCGCGGTGTCGAAGGACAAGCGCTCGCCGGTCGTGCCCGAACTGCCGACGATCGCGGAATCCGGCGTGCCGGGATTCAACGAGGGCGGTCAGCACGGCATACTGACCCCGGCCGGCGTGCCGCGCGAAGTGCTGGCAATCATGCACGAGGGCATCGTCAAGGCGATGCATTCTCCCGACGTGAAGAAACGGCTGGAGACCGAGGGCGCCGGCGTAGTCGCGAGCACGCCCGCCGAATACGACACCGTCATTCGCCGCGACATGGCGAAGTGGGCGAAAGTGATTCAGGCGGCCGGGATACGCGTCGATTGACGCGCCGGCAAGATGCGCGCGGATGCATCGCGCGCACCGCCAACCGAGAACGCGGGCATGGCGCGCGGACTCGGTAGCTCCGGCAGGCGCAGCACGCGCACCATCGCGCTGTCATGACCGGGATTGCTGTTTAAAACAATCAATAAAAACAATGGGTTAAATTGGAACCGGCATTGAGAAAGCTGTTTGCGCCGCGCGCGCTCGCGCTGGTCGGCGCGACCGATGACCTGTCGAAGTTCGGCGGCCGGTGTCTGAAGCGCATGATCGATTTCGGCTACCGGGGCGAAATTCTGCCGATCAACGCGCGCGCGAAGACGGTTGCCGGACGCAAGGCCTACGCCAGCGTGCGCGATGTGCCGGTCGTGCCCGATCACGTCGGCATTGCGGTGCCGGCGGCAGCGGTTCCCGGCGTGCTGGAAGACTGTGCGGCGCGCGGCGTGCCGTTTGCGACCGTGTTCACCGGTGGTTTCGGCGAAGCGGGCACCGACGAGGGCCGCGCGCTGCAGGATCGCATCGTGCGCATCGCGCGCGACGGCGGCATCCGGCTCATGGGCCCCAACTGCAACGGCCTCATCAATTTCGTCGACGGATTCGCCCTGACCACATCCGCCACGATCGCGGGTCCGCGGCGCCCCGCCGGACGCGTCGGCATCGTGTCGCAGTCGGGCGGCGCCGGACAGGTCAACGTCATGTGGCGCGCGATGGAAACGGGGCTGCACGTGAGCTACGAGGTGAGCTTCGGCAATGCGGCGGACCTCGATGCGCTCGACTACGCGCGCTTCATGATCGAGGACGACGCGAGCGACATCGTGCTGATGCTCGCCGAACGCATCCCGGGCGGCGCGAAACTGTTCGAGGTTGCCGCGCTCGCAGCCGCGCGCGAGAAGCCGATCGTCGTGCTGAAGCTCGGGCGCACCGCCGCGGGCCGGGAAGCCGCGGCCTCGCATACCGGGTCGCTGACCGGCGACGACGACGTGCACGACTGCGCGTTCCGGCAATGCGGCGTGATCCGCGTCGACGACTGCAACGAGCTCTACGAGACGGCGATGCTGCTGCTGACCCGGCGCTGGCCGCGCAGCGGGCGCTGCGCCGCGACCACGATATCCGGCGGCAACGGCGTCCTGCTGGTCGACCTCGGCGCGGCGCACGGGCTGTCGTGGCCGACCTATACGGCCGCGACCCGGCAACGGCTCGCGCAATGGCTGCCGAAGCTCGGCACCACCGCGAATCCGACGGACGTGACGAACGCGGCGATCGGGCAGAAGGACCTGTTCCGAAACTGCGTCGGCGCTATCGCGGAGGACGACAATATCGATGTCGTGGTGCCGATCCTGACGATGTCCGTCAAAAGCGATGTGATGCAGATCGCCGACGCGGCAAAGTCCGCCGCCAAACCCGTGGCCGTGTTGTGGACGGGAGGCTGCAACGACGACGCGGCGTTGACACCCGCGACGCTCATCGCGCAGGGCGTGCCGGTCTATCGCAACACGCTTGCGTGCGTGAAGGCGATCCGCCGCGCGGTCGCGTACGGCAGGCACCTCGCACAGCGCGGCGAGTCGGGCGTCGCGGTCGCGCTCGATGCCGCCGCGACGGCGCGGGCGCGCGGCATGCTCGCGCCGGGCGGCACGATGACCGAGCGTGCGAGCAAGGCGTTTCTCGCGGCGCTGGGGCTTTCGGTCACGCGCGAGCGGCTCGCGCGCACCGCGGACGAGGCGGTTGCGCACGCGCGGGACATCGGCGGCCCCGTCGCGCTGAAGGTCGAATCGGCTGATATTGCGCACAAGACCGAATCCGGGGCGATCCGGCTCGGCATCGCCGGGGCGTCCGCCGTGCGCGCGGCGCACGCGGAAGTGCTCGACGCCGCGCTCGCGTACAAGCGCGATGCGCGCGTCGAAGGCGTGCTGGTGCAGGAAATGGTCGGTCGCGGCGTGGAGATCATGCTGGGCGTTGCGCGCGATCCCGTGTTCGGCCCGGTCATCGTGGCCGGTCTCGGCGGCGTGCACGTCGAGGCGCTGCGCGACCTCGCGTACCGGGTGGCGCCGGTGACGCGCGCGCAGGCGCACGAGATGCTGCGCGAGCTTCGTGGATACCGCATACTCGAAGGCGTGCGCGGCGCGCCGCCCGCGGACGTCGATGCGCTCGCCGCCATGATCGAAAGGCTGTCGCGCATCGCAGTCGAATTCCGTGACGCGATCCGGGAAATCGACCTGAATCCCGTGGTCGCGGGCGCGGCGGGCGTGAAGGTCGTCGATGCGTTGATCGTCTGCGGCGATGCGCCATGAGGTACGCAGGCGCGGTTGCCGGCATCGGCGAAAGCCGCATCGGACAGATTCCGGACCGTTCCGCGCTTCAGCTGCAGGCCGACGCCGCGCACGCGGCGCTGGCCGATGCAGGATTGACGCTCGCCGATGTCGACGGGCTGCTGACGACGCCGGTCCGGGTTGAGTTCTGGCAGGCGCCGGCAGCCGTCGTCGCGAACAATCTCGGCATACGTCCCCGGTTTCTGTCGACCGTCGATCTTGCCGGCGCCAACGGCGCCGCCATGCTGCACCAGGCCATGCTCGCGGTGTCGACCGGACAGTGTTCGGTCGCATTGTGCGTGGCGGGGCAGAATCTGCTGTCCAGGCGCTCGCGCGCGAGTGCCGTGAAAAGCATGGCGGAGTCCGGCAGCGCGCACCAGCAGTTCGAAGTGCCGTACGGGCCGCTCGTGCCGTCGTTGTACGCGCTGGCGGCGCAGCGGCACATGCACGCATTCGGCACCACGCCGGAACAGCTCGCCGAGGTCGCCGTCGCGATGCGCCATCATGCAAGCCTGAATCCCAACGCGCACCAGCGCAAGCCGATCACCACGGCCGATGTGCTCGGTTCACGCATGATCACGTCCCCGCTGCACGTACTCGATTGCGCGCTGGTTTCCGATGGCGCGGCGGCGCTGGTCGTGACCCGCGCCGACCGCGCGCGCGATCTGAAGCACCCGCCGGTTCATCTGCTCGGCGCGGGTTACGGCACGCGACACAGCCACGTCGGTGAATGCCGCGACCTCACGGTGACCGGTGCGGTGGAATCCGGTGCTGCCGCTTTCGCGCAGGCCGGACTGCGTCCCGCGGATGTCGACGCCGCGCAACTTTATGATTGTTTTACCATTACCGTCATCGTGGAGCTGGAAGACTTGGGCTTTTGTCCGAAGGGTGAGGGCGGACGCTACGTCATGGACGGCAACATCAGACTCGGCGGCGGATTGCCTGTCACGACCCATGGTGGCTTGCTGTCGGCCGGCCATTTCGGCGTCGGTGCCGGATTTCTTCACGTGCTCGAAGCGGTTCGGCAGTTGCGCGGTGAAGCGGGACCGCGGCAGGTGCCGGGAGCCGAAGTCGTGCTCGCGCATGGAAACGGCGGTGTCATCAGCGTGCACTGCACGGTGATTCTGGGTGGGCCCATGACCGTTGGTGCGCCGTGAGCGGGATCGAAGACGCCGCGGAGGACGCGCAGCGGCCCCTGCCCGTGCCCGACGCGCTGACTGCGCCGTACTGGGAGGCGGCACGCGAAAGGCGGTTCGTGCTGCCGCATTGCGACGACTGCGGGCGCGTTCACTTTTATCCGCGCGCGGCGTGCCCGTTTTGCGGCTCCGCGCGCCTGCGATGGATGACCGCGAGCGGCAACGGCACGGTCTACACTCATACGGTGATCCGGCGCGCGCCGGGCCCCGCGTTCGAAAAGGAAGTGCCCTACGTCGTCGCCGTCATCGCGCTCGCCGAAGGCCCTCATCTCATGAGCAGCGTCACCGGCTGCCGGGCCGAGGACGTGTGCATCGGCATGCCGGTCAGGGTCGCGTTCCGTGAATTCGAAGGTGGCGCGGTGCTGCCGGTATTCGAACCCGCGTAACAGGATGCTACGATAGTCGCTCGTCATTGAGGGAGGTGCGCCATGCTCGTGAAACCGCTGAACGAATTGACCGCCACGGAAATCGTGCAGGCGGTGCATGCCGGAACCACGACCTGCGAGGCGATCGCCAGAGCCTGTCTCGACTACATCGCCGTGCGCGATCCTGCCGTGCAGGCATGGCAGTTTCTCGATCCCGATCTCGTCTTGCGCCAGGCGCGCGAACTCGACCGGGCGCCGGCGAAGGGACCGTTGCACGGCGTGCCGGTCGGCATGAAAGACATCATCGACACCGCCGACATGCCGACCGAGTACGGATCGCCGATCCACCGCGGACATCGCCCGCACATGGACGCCGCGTGTGTCGCGCTCACGCGCCGCGCGGGCGGATTCATCATGGGCAAGACGGTGACGACCGAATTCGCGAATCGTTTTCCGGGCAAGACCGTGCACCCGAAGGACCCGTCGCGCACGCCCGGCGGCTCCTCGAGCGGCTCCGCTGCCGCGGTCGGCGACCGGATGATTCCGCTCGCGATCGGCACTCAGACCACCGGCTCCACCATCCGGCCCGCGGCGTTTTGCGGCTGCGTCGGCTACCGGCCCACGTGGGGCGACATCCGATGCGCCGGTGTGATGGAGGCCTCCGGATCGGTCGATACGCTCGGGCTCATCGCGCGTTCGGTGGAGGACATCGCACTCTATCGCGACGTGCTCGTGGGAATCGCACCGACGCCGTTGCCCGCGGACACAGGCGCGGCACCCCGCGTCGGTTACCTGCGCAAGCACCTGCGCGATGCCAGCGAGCCGTATACGCTCGCGTTTCTCGACGACTGCGCGAAAAAGCTCGCCGCCGCCGGCGCGAAAGTGAGCGACGTGGATCTTCCGGCCGAGTTCAGCCGCATGGACGACGCACACCAGTGGGTCACGAGTTTCGAATTCGCGCGCAATCGCGCGTGGGAAATCAGCCATCACTACGACAAGATCAGCGAGGCGCTGCGCGCGAACCGCCTGAAGCACGGCCTCTCGTGCAGCATGGAAAAGTATGTCGAGTCGCGCGCGTTTCTGGAGCGCTGCCGGCCGATGCTGGACGACCTGTTTGCCGACTACGACGTGCTGCTCACGACGCCGGCGGCGGGCGAGGCGCCGGTCGGGCTCCATTCCACCGGAAACGCGGCGTTCTGCACGGTGTGGACTTCGATGCACGTGCCGTGCATGACGCTGCCGCTCTACACCGGTCCGAACGGCCTGCCGGTCGGCATGCAGTTCATCGGCAGGCGCAATGCCGACCGGCAACTGTTTCAGTCGGCGCGATGGGTGATGCGGCAATACGCGTAGTCAATACGGCGGCAGCAGCCGCCGGAAGCCGTGCAACAGCACGACGGCCATAAAAAAGACGTTTCGCATCAGCAGTTTGATCGCGCCCGCCGGCGGCACGAATTTTTCCGACACGGGATTCGCATGGCGCGCCGCCGCGACCACGCCCAGTTGTTCCATCCAGGCCACGCCGCGCGGCCATTCCCGGAGATCGTGCAGCCATGGCGGCGGTATGCCGTCCTTGCCCACGCGCGATCCCACGATGGCGCCGACCATCGCAGCCGTCGTGTCGGCGTCGCCGCCGAGCCGGACGATCGCGATCACCGCGGCGCGGAAGTCGTTCTGGTGCGTGAGCCATGCGTGCAGCACGCACGGTACCGAGTGATACATGTAACCGCTCACGCCGTTGCCGCACCCGATGCTGTCCGCGAACGATTCCGGTGATTCTCCGCGCGCCACGCTGTCGGTCGCACGGGCTACCAGGGCAACGAACTCCGAATCGTCGATGTGCTGGCGCAGCGCGGAAAGGTACTCCGCCGGCGTGACGTCGGTCCCGCGTGCCGCGATTTTCGCCGCCAGCGCGACGGCGAACGCGCCGAACTCGGCCTTCGGGTCGGTGTGCGTGATGCGCGTCGCGGCGCGAACCATGGTCCGCATGCGCGCGGGATCGGCGCCGAAGTAGATGCCGAGCAGCGCGCTGCGCATCGCCGGGCCGTTTCCGGCGGAGTAGACGCCGCTGTAACGGCCCGGGAATCCGATCCAGAGCTTCAGGATGGATCGCAGCGTTGCAAACCCGATGCCCGCCGGGAGTCCGAGCAGCCAGAACCGCAACCGCCACGCGAATGCGGACAGGAATTCCTTTTCCTGATATTCCTCGGCCGAATTCAGGCACTCGATGGCGGATTGCGCGAGCATGCAGGTGTGTTCGGTATCGTCAGAGCACATGCCCGTGCCGAACGGGAGCAGGCGGTAGCCGTCGAGCACGGGAAACATTTTTCGCTGGCGCCGCCGCGACAATCCTTCGCACGCAAGGCCCATGGCATCGCCGACCGCCGTGCCGAGGATGCAGCCGACCAGCGGCCTCTCGAGCGGCGGTTGGGCCGGGGGTTCGGCACGAACCGCGTCGTCCCTGCCCGACAACGCGCCCGCCGCGACCGCGATCAGCGCAATGGCGCCGTACAGGCTCGTGCCGACATCGAGCACGAGCGGTACCCAGAACCAGAAATGCAGCGGCTCGTGCGGCGCGATGGAAATCGCGATCGCGCCGAGTATGCCCGGCACGAACGGGATCATCGACGGCTTGGACCCGTCTTCGCGCGGCCGCATCGCGAGTATCGACGCATTCGCAACCGCGCCAAGAACGAAGATGCCGAACAGCAGGCCCGGAAGGATCCAGGGGAAGATCTCTTTCACGCGCGCCTCGATTGCACGGGCTTATAATGCCCCCACCTTACTCCACCGGGAATGCAGATGTCATCCACACCCACGAACAAGCGTCCGCCGTTCGACAAGGTCATCGCGGATATCGCCGGATACGCCGACACCTACAGGGTCAGGAGTCCGCTTGCGCTCGAGACCGCGCGGCTCGCGTTGATCGACAGCATCGGCTGCGGCTTCGAGGCATTGTCCTATCCCGCCTGCACGAAGCTGCTGGGTCCGGCGGTGCCGGGCACCATCGTGCCCAACGGCGCGCGCGTGCCGGGCACCTCCTACGTGCTCGACCCCGAACTTGCGACATTCAACATCGGCACGCTGATCCGCTGGCTCGATTACAACGATGCGTTCTACGGCGCGACCGTGTGCCATCCGTCCGACACCTTCTGCGGCATCCTCGCGGTGTCGGACTGGCTTTCGCGCACGCGCGTGGCGGCTGGCCAGAAGCCGCTGCTCGTGCGCGACGTGCTGGAATCCGCGGTCAAGACCTACGAAATCATGGGTGGACTCGCGATTCTGAACGGATTCACGGCGGTGGGCCTCGATCATCCGATCATCGGCAAGATCGCGACGGCGGCGGTCGTCACGAAGCTGCTCGGCGGCACGCGCGAGGAAATCATGAGCGCGGTGTCGAACGCCTGGGTCGACGGGCATCCGCTTGCGACGTTCCGGCGCAAGCCCAATACGGGCTCGCGCAAGTCGTGGGGCGCCGCGGACGCCGCGAGCCGGGGCGTGAAGCTTGCGCTGATGGCGATGCGCGGCGAGATGGGTTATCCGTCGGCGCTCACGGCGAAGACCTGGGGTTTCTACCACGTGTTGTTCAAGGGCAGGGCGTTCAAATTCCAGCGTCCGTTCGGCACCTACGTCATGGAAAACGTGCTGTTCAAAATCGCGTATCCGACGGCGTTCCACGGGCAAAGCGCGGTGGAGGCGGCGATCAACCTGCACGCCGAGGTCGGCGGCCGGCTCGACGACATCAAGCGTGTGGACGTGCGCTGCCACAACTCGTCGATGGTGATCCTCGACAAGACCGGGCCGCTCGCCAACCCCGCCGACCGCGACCACTGCATGCAGTACATGATCGCGATCGGCATGATCTACGGCGAGATGACCGCGAAGCACTACGAGGACGACGTGGCGGCCGATCCGCGCATCGACGCGTTGCGGGCGAAGATGAAACTCGTCGAGTACGCGAAATACGAGAAGGACTATCACGATCCCGCCAAGCGCTCGAACGCGAACTCGATACAGGTCACCTGGAAGAACGGCACGAAGAGCAGGCTGTCCGAAGTCGAGTATCCGCTGGGCCATCGCCGCCGCCGCAAGGACGGCATCCCCGAACTCATGAAAAAATTCGAACGCAACGTCGCCTACGTCTTCGCGCCCAAGCGCCGCGACGCCATCATCGCGGCGTGCACCGACGCGAAGCGGCTCGAGGCGATGCCGGTGAATGAGTTTATGGACCTGCTGGTGATGTGAGTCGTAAGGCGCGCATCGCGCACGCTGTCCAACCGCACTTCGGCGTGCGCAGTGCGCACACTACCGAACTTGGCAGAGAGGATAGTCGATGCGTGCTCTTGTGATGATCGTTCTCGGCTGTGCCGCATTGTTAGTAGCGCGAATGCTGGTAGTACCTGTCGGAGCAAATCTCCCCGAGTCTTGGTTCGGAGCGGTTCTAGTCGTATCGACTGTGGCAGGAGGGGGAATTCTTGTCTATAAGGGTGTGAGGTCAGTTTGGAGCAGCAAGGTACCGTAGCCCTGATGAAATGTAATCCGGGACAGCGCGTGACGGCAGCGACGATGGCGCCGGTTGAATTCCCGGATTTCGCCGCGCTGCATCCGGGCTACGGATTCATTGAGTAAAGCCTGCTTTACCCAAGAAATCGTTGAGTAAAGGAAGTCGAGTTTTCCATTACTCAATGCGCTACCCGAGATTCATCAAATGTACAGTCGCATTTTGCTGCGGTTTATTTTTCCCGCAGGAAATCTTCAGGAGATATGCCGGCCTGCTTGAGGATGGCGCGCAGCGTTCCCTCCGGCATGTCGCCGGGATGGTTGGGGATGGTGGTATAGCGGTTCGTGATCGGATTGAACCAGATCTCGTGCGAGCCGCGCGCCTGGCGGTCGAACTGCAGACCCAGTTCCTTCAGCCGCTTGACGATGTCGCGGTAGCGGAAGCCGGCGAGCCTGCCCACGCTGTCAGCGTTCTTTCCGTTGCGCGCGCGTGCTACGCGCTGACGATCAGCGGATAGTCAAACCGCGTCTTGACCGGCGCGAGTTTGATCTTCCCCGGGCGTTTCGATCCTGAGCGCTCGGCCCGGGCCTCCAACAGTTTCTTCGCCACGTCACGCGCGATTTCCAGCGTCTCCTGAATCGTGCGCCCCTGGGCCACCAGTCCCGGCACGTCGCTGCTGGTGGCGAGATACACCCCCTCGGGCAGTTTTTCGATATGGAGTTTGACTATTTGTTCCATGATGCTTCTTTGTCTTGTCCGGGCAGCCCGCATTATCCGCCTGTCGCCGACGTCCGACAACGCGCGCAAGGAAATACCTCAATCCAGCACCATCGCCTCGGTATATTTCTTGAGTTTGGCCTCCGACAGCGCGACACCGAGGCCCGGGCCGGTGGGGAGGGACACAGTGCCTTCCTTGGTCATTTCGATTGCCGGATCGCAAATGTCGTCGATGAGCCGCTCCAGCGGAGAGCCGTAGCCGAGCACGCCGTGCACGCACGGAATCGCGGCGGCGAACTGGATGATCGCTGAGGTGCCGGGCGACAGCGGGTGCTTGCTGCCCATCAATACGCCCATGCCGGCGGACTCCGCGATTTCGGCCATGCGCTTGCACAGGAACAGGCCGCCGTTCTTGACCGGCTTCAGGCAGATCGTATCCGCGGCTTCCGCCCGCGCGATGTTGACCACGTCGTACGGCGTCCACGCGCTTTCGTCGGCGGTCACCGGCGTGTCGAGCGCGAGCCGCACTTCCTTCATGCCCTGCAAGTCCCACCACGCGACGGGTTGCTCGATGGCCTCGATGCCGTAGCGCTCCATCTTGCGCAGCGTCGGGATCGCGATTTCCACGTTGTAGGCGCCGTTGACATCGATCTCGAGCGGATAGTTGGCGCCCACCGCATCGCGCACCGCGGCAACGCGGTTGATGTCCTCCTTGATGTCGAATCCGACCTTGATGGTCAGCATCGCGTAACCCATTGCTTTTAAACGAATTGCATCCTCTGCCATCTCCTTCGGAGACTTGACGCCGAGACTGCGGCTCACGTTGAACGTCGTGCGGTGCACGCCGCCGAGCAGCTTGGCTACCGGCACCCGCGCGGCCTTGCCCATGATGTCGTAGAGCGCGAGATCGATTCCCGCCTTCGCGCACAGAAATCCGGTGCGGCCCTGGTTGAAGTTTTCCATGCGGTCGATTGCGAGCCCGATATCGAACGGGTCGAGGCCGATCAGCAGCGGCGTGAAGTACTTCCGGATCGTGATGTATATCGCCTCCTGCGTCTCGCCGCCGCGCTCGACGAGCGTGACGCCGGTCTCGCCGATGCCGGTGATGCCCTCGTCGGTTTCGACCAGCACCACGATCTGCTTCTTGTGCTTCGTTTCGCCGGGCGCCATCCGGTACGGGTTCTTGTACGGAATGGTGACCATCTGGCAGCGGATGTTGGTGATTTTCATTTTTCGGCTCCTCAGGCGCGGTGTTTTTCCACGAATTTCCAGTCGATTTCAATGCCGAATCCGGGGGCTTCGGTGAGATGCACGTGGCCGTCCCGGATCTGCGCGCGTTCCTTGTAGAGACCGAGCCACAGCGGATCCGGATCGCCGTTCGACTCGCAGCCGAACGCGGTTCCGGGAAACGCCGAGCACAGGTGCGCGTGCAGCTCCGGCACCTGGTGCGGAGATATGCGCGCGCCGAGCTGTTCGGCAAGATGCGCGACGCGCAGCGATTCGGTGAATCCGCCGTGGCGCGTCGAGTCGAACTGCACGTACTTGACGCCCCCCGACGTGATGTAGTCGCGCGTGCTGAAGCGGTGCATTTCGCGCTCGCAATGCGCGAGCGGCAGCGCAATCGCGTCCGCGAGACGACGGAAATCGGCCGGCTGAAGATACCAGTGCAGCGGCTCCTCGAACCAGAAAGCGTTGTAGGGTTCCACGGCGCGCGCGAACGCGATCGCGGTTTCGACGTCGTAGGCGGCGGTGCAGTCGAGCAGCAGGATGGTGCCGGGGCCGATGGCCTCGCGCGTGCGGCGCACGCGGTCGATGTCCTCCTTCAGCGTCTGGCCGCCGGCCTTGAGCTTCACGGCCTTGTACCCCTTGGCCACGAAGGACGCCATTTCCTCGGCGAATCCGTCGACGCGGCTGTCCGCCCGGTAATAGCCGCCGGTCGCGTAGGCGAACACGGGCTTGCCGGTGCCGCCGAGCAGGCTGTACACGGGCAGGTTCGCGGCCTTGCCCTTGATATCCCACAGCGCGAGGTCGATGCCGGCGAGCGCCGCGGTGATTTGCGCGCGCGCGCCGCGCGGCAGCGGCGGCGGCAGGCCGTCCTCGCCGCGAAAACCATGCGGCCGCGGCGTGGTGAGCGAAAAGAGCTTTTCCCATACGTCGACATGCGCGAGTGGATCCATGCCGCGCGCGACGTCGCCGAGTTTTGTCACCCATTCGCAGATGTCCCCGAGCGGCGCGCCGTGAATCTGTCCGACGCCGGTTACGCCTTCGTCGGTCTGTACTTCGACAAGCACCGCGGCGGCATGCCGCATGGGTTCGTGCGCCGTGGTGCGCGGCACTTTGAACGGGATGGACGCCGCGTGCGGCTTTACGGCAGTGATTCGCATGGTGGGAAGTTTCCGCAGAGTTTGCTGCTCCGCGCTCGGGAGGCGATCAGGCGGTCACGATCAGATCGTGGACACGCCAGAACCATCCATGGGACGGGCAGACACCGGATGGTAAACGAAAAATTGTGTGCGAGAATGAACCGCCGTCGTAACAGGGAAAGTCCATGTTTCGAACCATGCCACGGTGCCACCATTCATGACGACACAGGGTCGGTTCGCGCACGAACTTCGTGCGGGCGACACGTACGAACCGCTGGAGTTCACGGTGACTGCGGACATCAACCAGCAGTTCCTGTACGCAGTGGAGGATTACGCACCGATATATCTCGAAGGTCGCGACGGCAGGCCGCCGGTCGTGCACCCGGTGTTGCTGATGCACATGAGTCCGCGGACGCGAAGCCCGTCGTACCGTCAGGCACCGGGCATGGGTTCGGCGTTCGCGCGCGATCGCAGCTTTTACCGCAATCCGGGTTACGTGGGAAGCCGGTTTCGCGTGACCTGGACCGTGACCGACACCTACGAGCAGCGCGGCCGCATCTACCAGGATTACGTCGCGCTGATCTGCGACGGTGACGGCATCGAGATTCTGCGGCGTGAACTGTCGTCCACGTTTTTCATGCCGGGCAAGGTCAAGACGTACGGACTGGAGGGGAAGCCGTGAGCGCAACGCTGCGGGACGCGGAAATCGGCCGGGTGTTCGCGGGCCGCGCGCGCAAGCTCACGCTGGCACGCGCGCTTGCGCTGTCCGGCGGGCCGTTCGACACGCCGGAGTGGCCGGAGAAAAATCTTCACACCGACCTTAATGCCGCAAATGCGACCGGGCTTGCCGAAATCGTGGTGTCGGGCACGCAGTGGGAAGGTTACCTGGTCGGACTGATGGTCGAACTGTTCGGCATGGACTGGCTGAGGCACGGCGCGCTCGACATCCGGATTCCGCGCAGCGTGAAAATCGGCGAGACCATACAGCCCAGAGCGCGGCTGGAAGACCGGTCGGACGAGCGCGGCACGATCCGCGTATCGCTGAAGGTCTGGTGCGAGAATCAGGACGGTGTCGAAGTGCTGGTCGGCACGGCGTCCTGCGCGTTGTCGCCGCCGGTCGCCGGCGGCGCATAGAGGGAAAGGCATGGACATGAACTTCGCAACGATGCCCGCACGCGGGCTGCTGGTGGCGGGCTGCCTCGCGTTCGGAACACCGTCGTTTGCCGCGGACGCGTATCCGGTCCGGCCGATACGCATGGTGGTGCCGTACGCACCCGGGGGCAACACCGACGTTCTCGCGCGACTGATCGCGCAGCGCCTCGTGCAGTCGATGGGGCAGCAGGTGGTGGTCGACAACCGGCCCGGCGGCAACACGCTCATCGGCACCGAACTGGTCGCGCGCGCGACGCCGGACGGCTACACGATCATGCTCACCACGCTGACGTTCGCGGTGAGTCCCAGCGTGTACCAGAAACTGCCGTACGACACGCTGCGCGACTTTACGCCGGTGACGCTGGCCGTGACGCTGCCCAACGTGCTCGTGGTCCACCCGTCGGTCGCGGCGAAATCGCTGAAGGAACTGATCGCGCTCGCGAAATCGAGCCCGGGCAGGCTCAACTACGCGTCGACGGGCATCGGAACATCCCCGCATCTGTCGATGGAACTGTTGAAGACGATGGCCGGCATCGACGTCGTTCACATTCCCTACAAAGGGGGAGCTCCGGCGATGACCGACCTGATCGGCGGTCAGGTCTCGGCGCAGTTCATCGGCCTCCCGGTGGCGCTGCCGCACATCAAGTCGGGAAAACTGCGGGCGTTGGCGGTGACCAGCGCGAAACGCGCGCTGGCCGCGCCGAACCTGCCTACCGTATCCGAAACCCTTCCGGGTTACGAACTCGACCCGTGGTTCGGCGTGCTGGGCCCGGGCGGCATGCCGAAACCGCTGGTGCAGCGGTTGCAGCAGGAAATTTCACGCCTGCTGCGGGCGCCCGACCTGAAGGAACATCTCGCGGGCCTCGGGGCCGAGCCCCAGGACGTGACACCCGAGCAGTTTGCCGCCCGCCTGCGGCTGGAAATCGCCAAATTCGCGAAGGTCGTGAAGACCGCGGGCATTCGCATCGAGTAGGCGCTCCCGCCTACCGGTGCGAGTAGAGTTTGTGCCCCGCGACCTGCAGTCGCGCGCGCAGTATGCAGCCGGATTCGGACTCCGTGATGTAGAGCGATTTCATGTCGGGCCCGCCGAACGCGCAGTTCGTGGTGCGGATGCCCGCGCACGACTTGATGCGGGCGATCGGCTCGCCGTACTTGTCGAGATGCCAGACGGTGCCGAGCCCCGAGTGGCAGACGAGCAATCCGCCGGTCTCGTCGACCGCGAGTCCGTCCGGCCCGGACAGGCTGCCGGACAACTGGATGAATATGCCGATCTTCGCGCCGATCTGCATGATGCCGCCTTCGGCCAGCAGCGGAATGCGCCAGACGTTGTTCATGCGTGTCACGTTCACGAACAGCAGCGTCTCGGACGGATTCAGCGCGATGCCGTTGGGGCCGGGAACGCGGTCGAGCACCATTTCGAGCCCGCCGTCGGCAGCGCGCAGCCGGAGCACGCGCCCGGTCGGATCGTTCATGCTGCTGTTGCCCTGGTCGGTGAAGTAGATGTCGCCGTTTTTCGCGATGATGAAATCGTTGATGCCCTTGAAGCCTTCACCCGCGTAGTCTTCGATGACCGGAGTCAGTTTCCCCGATTTCGGATCGAGCAGCAGGATGCCGTGCAGCCGGTCCGCGACGAAAATGCGGCCGTCCCGGTGAATCTTGAGACTGTTGGGCTCGCCGTCGTACTCCGCCGCGACCGAGAACGCGCCGTCGGGCGACACCCTGAAAATGCGCGCGTACGGAATGTCCACGCACCAGAGATTGCCGTCGCGATCGAAAGCCGGACCCTCGAGATACGAATGGATGACTTCCGGCTTGTCGACGGGCTGGCCTTTTCTGCGGTACTCGACCCACTTCGAGGGCTTACCGTCGAGCCGCAGCGCGGCCGGCAGTTGCGCGAAAATTTCGGTTTGAACGACGGGAGGCGCGGCAAACATGCTGCCGATTGTATGCCAAAATGAACGGCTTGGTGGCGTGAAGAGTCCACCAGTCGAACCGCGGGACGACGCGGTGATCCGATGAAAAAACCACTCGAAGTACTTCAGCTGTATCCGCCGCACGACTACACGCTCGCCGGCGCGCTCGCAAGCCGCGCGGCGGGCGATCCGCAGCGGTTGTTCGCGCGCTTCGACAGCCGGACCTGGTCCTATGCGGCATTCGCCGAGGCGGTCGAACGCACCGCGCGGCTGCTGGTCTCGCGCGGCGTGGGCAGAGGCGACCGTGTGAGCGTGATGGCGCGCAACAGCGACGGACACGTCATCGTGCTGTTCGCCGTCGCGCGGATCGGCGCGATCCTGGTTCCGGTCAATCCCGAATACGGCGTCGAGGAGGCGCGCTACGTGCTGCATCATGCGGAAGTGTGCGGCGTCATCGCGGCGTCGGACACTCTGGATGTCGCGCGGGCCGCGTGCGCGGGGCTCGGGACCGCGCCGTGGTTCATGCTGCTCGACGGGGCGCAGCCCGGCGCGCCGGGTTTTTTCGATCTTGTCGCGCGCGCGCCGGATGTCGCGTTGCCGGTCGCGGGGGGGGCGGACGACACCTGCCTCATCGTGTACACGTCCGGCACCACGGGATTCCCGAAGGGGGCGATGCACGGGCAAAGAAGTTTCATCACCGGCGGCGAGTCGTTCGTGCAGCGCGTGTACTTGCAGCCGGACGAGCGCGTCATGATCGTGCTGCCGCTGTTTCACATCAACGCGATGTTTTATTCCGTCGCGGGCACGCTTGCCGCCGGATGCAGCATGGCGATCGTGCCGAAGTTCTCCGCGTCCACGTTCTGGCAGGCCGTCGTGGACACCGGCGCGACCGAGGTCAACATCATCGAGG
>CAZMBS010000004.1:0-47415 GCA_964564295.1 uncultured Streptomycetaceae bacterium | reverse complement strand
CGGTACATCGGCCGGTCGTAATAGAAAAAGCCGTGACCGGCGCCGTCGTAGCGGTGAAACTCGTACTGCTTGCCGTGCTTTTTGAGTTCCGCCTCGTGCTGGTTCACCTGCTCGGGCGTGGGCGCGCGATCCTCGTTGCCAAACAACCCGAGCAGCGGGCAGCAGAGGTTCTTCGTGAACTCGATCGGCGCCACCGGCAGCTTGGGCGTGAGTTCCTCCTTGCTCATGACGACGCGTCCGCCCCAGAGTTCGACCGCACAGTCGATGCTCGTGGTGTGGCAGGCATAGAGAAACGTCAACCGCCCGCCGGAACAGGAACCGATCACACCGACCTTGCCGTTCAGCCACGGCTGCGCGCGCAGCCACTGCACGGCGCCCTCGGTGTCGCCGATGACCTGCGCATCCGGCACGCCGCCCTCGGCGCGCACCCTGGCCGCGACGTCGTCGGACCTGCCTTCGCCGGCGCGATGAAACAGGTTGTGGCTGATCGCCGCGTAACCGTAATGCGCGAATTTGCGCGTGGCTTCGCGATACCACTCGTCCCAGCCGGGGTTGTGATGCACGAGCACGACGCCGGGGAACGGACCTGCGCCCAGCGGGCGCGCGACGTAGGCGGAAACCGGTTCGCGGTTGTTGCCGTTTATCGTGATCGTTTCAGCAATCATGCCTTCGTAGGCCATGGAAGTTCCTTTCCGGTTGTGCGATGGTGAATGGTGGGCGGGCAAGGTGACGCAATTGTGACGCAAAATCCGCGGTCCGGCATGTGAGCGTCAACGTCGCGCGAAGCTGCTGACCGCGAACAGATTGATTGCCGAAAGCCAGAACACCGGCGCGGCGCCCAGTGCCGCCCCGAGGGCGCCGGAGACGAGCGGTACGACGACGCGCGCGATGTTGTTCGCGGTGAGCCGCAACCCGGTGGCTTCGCCGGTGCGGCCCGGCGGCGAGCGTTCGTAGCACAGGGTCATCGACAGCGGCTGCCCGCAGCCGAGGCCGAGCCCGATGACGAACGCGAGCGCCATGAGCGGATAGAGGCTGCCGAACAGCGGAAACACGACGAACGACAGCGCCGACATGCCCATCGCGACGAACAGGATTTCACCGCTGGACCAGCGCGCAACCAGAAACGGCATCGCAAATCGCGTGACGAACACCGCGACTGCATAGGCTCCGAGCACGAGCCCCGTTGTCGACGCGGACAGGCCGATCGAGTGCATGAATACGGGCACGTAGAAGGCGAACAGATCGGACGCCGCCACCATGAGTCCGCTCATGACGATCAGCCGGCGCAGCGCGGGCATGCGCAGCAGATCGAAGGCGTTGCGCTGCTCGTGGCTCGCCGTCGCGGTCGCCGTACGCGTATAACGGCCCGTCGCCGCGAGCAGCAGCGTGGGCAATGCCGCGAGACCCGCGAGCACCGCGAACGCCGCCGCGTGGCCCGCATGGTCGATCGTGAAGCCGCAGATCATCGGCGCGCTGAACGTCGACACCGAGTAGCCGATCGACAGCCAGCTGAAATTGCGCGCGCGGTCCGCGGGATGGCCGAGGGCGCCGGTCAGGTTCTGCACGCAGACGTTGAACAGCACGAACCCGGTGCCGACGAGCGTTGCCGTGATGCAGAGCGCGACGAGCCCCGTGGCGAAACAGCCCGCGACCATCGCGACGACGATGCAGGCCGAACCCGCGAACATCAGCACGCGCACGCCGATCGTGTCGGCCACCCGGCCCGTGTGCACGCCGAGCAGCAGCGGCACCAACGCGTACAACATCGCGATGACGCCGACGAGCGCCTGGTTCGCGCCGAACTCGAGCGCGTACAGCGACACCACCATCTTGCTGCCGATGTAGCAGGCGTGGATGCAGAACGACAGCGCGAGTATCGGCAGCATGGCGGCGCCGGCGGATTACACGGTAGCGCACCGGTCCGGACGGCGGTCGCCCGGGCCGATGACGGGGCTACTCTGTAGACTTGATGCCGTATTCCTTGACCGCCCGGGTCCAGCGCACGACCTCCTGCTGCAGGTACCGGGCGAATACCTCCGACGAGGTCGGTGACGGATCGTAGCCGCGCGACATCAGCAATTTCGGCGTTTCCCCGGTCGTCAGCACCGCGGTGATGTCGGCGTTCAGGCGCTGGATGACCGCTTTCGGTGTCTTGGCGGGCGCCATGATGCCGTACCAGCCGCTGATTTCGAATCCCTTGTATCCGGATTCGTTGATGGTCGGCAGGTCCGGCAGTTCGCGCGAACGCTTGATCGTGGTGACGGCAAGTCCGCGGATGCGGCCCGCCTTGATCTGCGGAATCGCCGCACCCGGGCCGGAAAACAGCGTCTGCACCTCGTTGCCGAGCAGCGCGGCGACCGACGGGCCCGATCCCCGATACGGGATGTGGGTCAGCGTCACTTTCGCCGTGCGGAAAAACACCTCCTGCATGACGTGTGACGTGACGTTGCCCGAGCCGTAATTGTAGGCGTTGGGTTTCGCCTGCGCGAGCTTGATGAAGTCGGTGAGGCTCTTCGCGGGCACCGAGGGATGCACGGACATGATGTACGGTTGCTCGATCAACTTGGTGATCGGCGCGAAGTCCTTGATCACGTCGAATTGCATGTTCGGCGTCAGCGCGGGGGCGACCGCGGTCGCGCCGATTTCGGCGATGACGAGCGTGTAGCCGTCGGGTACGGCCGTCGCCGCGATATGCGTGCCGAGGATGCCCTGCGCGCCGCCGCGGTTGTCGATGACGATCTGCTGGCCGAGCCGCGCCGCGAGCGCGGGCTGCATGGTCCGCGACACGAGGTCCGTGCCGCCGCCGGGCGGAAACGGCACGACGAGCCGGATCGGCCGCTCGGGGTACTTGTCGGCTCCGGGGGCCGGCATGGCGGCGGCGATCAGGGTGGCGGCCGCAGCGGCCAGCAGGCAATTGCGCATGTCGTGTGCTCCTTGCATTCGTTCGACTGGGACTATCTTGCGTAGCCGGGGTTTTCGCGGTCGAGCTTGCGCAGCAGTGCCGCCCATTGCAGCCGGCCGCCTTCCGCGCGCCCGCCCCTGGCATACAGCGCCTTGCTCTGTTCGATCGTGTAGTCGATGACTTCCTGCGGCAAGCGGTTCAGTTCGGCGCCGCCGGACGTCGCGGCGATCTGGAACTTGCAGGCGCGTTCGATGCGGTACATGCGCGCGAACATCTCGCCGACCGTGGCGCCGACCGACAGCGTGCCGTGGTTGCGCAGAATCATGATGCCGCCGTCGCCGAGGTCCCGCACGATGCGCTCGCGTTCGGACAGGTTTTCCGCAACGCCTTCGTAGTCGTGGTAGCGCACGAGATGCATCGCGGTCAGCGCCATCTGCGTAAGCGGCAGCAGGCCGTCCTTCTGCGAGGCCACGGCGACCCCGTACTGGGTATGGCAGTGCATGACGGCATGTGCGGCGGGCGCGCCCATGTGGATGGCGCTGTGTATCGTGAAGCCCGCATAATTCACCTCGTACGGGGACTCCGACAGCTTGCGCCCGTCGACGTCGCACTTGATGAGCGAGGATGCCGTCATTTCCTCGAAGAACAACCCGTACGGATTGATCAGAAACTGGTCCTCGGTGCCGGGCACGCGGCACGAGATGTGTGTGCCGAGCATGTCGGTCCAGCCCATCAGCGCGGCAAGCCGGTAGGCGGCAGCGAGTTCCACCCGGGCCTGCCATTCGCCATCCGACACGCGTTTCGGCGTCCGGCTGGTGCGCAATCTGGTGACGCTCGCCTTGCGGGTTGCGGTCTTCATGGTGTGGACTCTCCGGCGGTGGATGGTTGTCGGGGGACGTGGCGATGCGGCCTGTCGACCGCTACAATGGCGCACCATTTTACCCGGCGCGGCGGAACTTCGCTCGAACGCACGTCGCGCCGGCACTCCCGATCCGGATTGTGAACAGGCAACAGATCACCAGCATCGAGAATCTCCGCGAACTCGCGCGGCGGCGGCTGCCGCGCGTGGCGTGGGAATTTCTGGACGGCGGCGCCGAGGACGACGTGACGCTGCGGAACAACCGCGCCGTGTTCGAGCGTATCCGCCTTCGGCCGTTCACGCTCGCGGATGTCTCGCAGCGCACGATCGCGACGGAGGTGTTCGGAAAGACCTACACGGCGCCGTTCGGCATCGCGCCGACCGGCGCCGCCGGACTCTATTGTTTCGAGGCCGATCTGGCGCTCGCGCGCGCGGCGGAGGCGGCGGGCATTCCTTTCGTGCTGTCGACGGCGTCGTTCATCGCGATGGAGCGTGTCGCCGCCGAAGTCGGCGGCACGAAGTGGTTTCAGCTCTACATGTCGAAGGAACGGGTCTCGGCGGAGCGGCTCATCACGCGCGCGCGGGACGCGGGCTTCGAGGCGCTGGTGGTGACCACAGACGTCCCGGTGGGGGCGAACCGGGAATACAACCGCCGCAATGGATTCGGCATTCCGTTCCGGCTCCGTGCCGGCAACCTCGTCGACGGCCTCGCGCATCCGCGCTGGCTGCTGGGCGTGTTTCTGCGCACGATGCTCGATTCGGGCGTGCCGCGCTTCACCAACGTGGATGCCAACGTCGGCGGTCGTATCGTCGCGCAGAATCTCGAGGAGTTTCGCGCGCGGCGCGACGCGCTGCACTGGGACGATCTTCGGTGGGTGCGCTCGATCTGGCCGCGCAAGCTGTTCGTGAAGGGCATCCTCACGGCGGAAGACGCGTTGTCTGCCGCCGCGTGCGGCGTGGATGGTGTGTTCGTGTCGAACCATGGTGGACGTCAGCTCGACGGCGCGGTATCTCCGATCGAGGCGCTGCCCGGCATCGTGTCGGCGGTCGGAGGCCGGCTCGTGATCATGGCCGACAGCGGATTCCGGCGCGGCGCGGACATCGTGAAAGCGCTCGCACTTGGCGCGAACATGGTGTTTGTCGGCCGCGCGCCGCTCTACGGCGCGGTGGTCGCCGGCGAAGCCGGCGTTGCGCATGCGATCGACATACTGAAATCCGAGGTCGACCGCGTGATGGCGCTAATCGGCTGCTCGAACGTGCGCGACCTCGGACACCGGTTTCTGGAACTCGACGGCGACAACATCGCGCGCTTGATCGCGCGCGAGAAACTGGCGTAACCTGTTGAAATTCATACACATGGAATGGTGCCCTGATGAAACAGCTCAAACTCCCTGCGGTGTTCATGCGCGGCGGCACGAGCAACGCCATCGTGTTCCACGCGAAGGATCTGCCGCGCGACCGCGCGCAATGGGACGACATCTTTCTCGCGGCGATCGGCAGTCCCGATCCGTACGGCCGGCAACTCGATGGCATGGGCGGCGGTGTCTCCTCGCTGTCGAAAGTCTGCGTGGTCGGACCGTCCACGCGCCCGGATGCCGACATCGACTACACGTTCGCGCAGGTGCAGGTGAAAGAGGCGAAGGTCGATTACGGCGCGAACTGCGGCAACATGTCCTCGGCGATGGGACCGTTCGCCGTCGACGAGGGGATATTCCGGGTCGCCGGGCCGGAAGCGCTCGTGCGCATACATAATACGAATACGAAAAAAATCATCCAGGCGCGGTTCCAGATCGATGATGGACTGTCGGCCGTCGACGGCGACCTCGCGATACCGGGCGTGTCCGGAACGGGATCACCGGTGCGGCTAGAGTTTCTGGAGCCCGGCGGCGCCACGACCGGCAGGCTCCTGCCGACCGGCAACGTCACCGACACGCTCGATGTGCCGGGCATCGGGCGGATCACGGTATCCATGGTCGACGCGGCGAACGCCACGGTGTTCGTGCGCGCGTCGGACCTGGGTCTCACCGGAATCGAAATGCCGGATGCGCTGGAAGCGGATGCCGGCATCATGAAAAAACTCGGAGCCATCCGCGTCGCCGCGTCCGTCGCGATGGGCATTGCCGGAACACACGAGGAAGCCGCAAAAAAATCCGCCGTGCCGTTCGTGGGTTTCGTGTCGCCGCCGCAGTCCGCTGCGCTGTTGTCGGGGGAAACCATCGGGCCGGACGATACGGACGTCACCGCGCGCATGTTGTCGAACGGACAGCCGCATCGCGCGCTGCCGCTGACGGTGTCGCTGTGCACGGCGGTTGCCGCGCGCATCGACGGCACGGTCGTGCAGCAGGTCGCACGACCGACCGCTGACCGCGACGCGCCGATCCGCATCGGCATGCCGTCGGGCATGCTCACCGTCGCGGCCAGCGTCCGTCGCGACGGCGACAACTGGCGCGCGGAGCAGGGCGCTTTCTATCGCACGCAGCGGCGGCTGTTCGAGGGATACGTCTACGTGCGCGCCTCGCGCGTGCCGGGACTCGCGGCGGGCACCCGCGGCAGTCTGAAGGCAGCCTAGACCCGTCGTTCGGCGGGCACACGTACTGCGTTCCGCTTCACGGGCCGAACCTGGCGCGCGGTATCGAAGCGCGGGTCGGGCGAGGATAAGTCCGCTGCGCACCAGGAGGAGACTCACTTGTTCGGCAATTTATTCGGGAAGAAGGACGCCGCGCCGGAAAGCAAGGATGCCGTGTGGCTGTCCGATACCGCGCGCCGCAACGGATTGCGCGGCGATGTGGAAATCCTTGCCGAAGATTCCTGCGTCATCGTCGTTGCGCTCACGCTGGCTGCCGCCGAGGAAGTCGCAGGCGCGTTATCGACGTTCAACCCCGTACGGTGCCTGAGCGTGGTCGATGCCGGTGCGCTGCGCGAACGACTGGCGACGCGCGGCGCGGTGGTAGTCGCGATGCCGGGCGCGCTGCAGGCTCAGGGCGCTCCGGAGCCCGCGGTGCCGCTTGAGGTGCTGGTGTGCGGTCGCAACGAGCGGCGTTCGGCCGACGACGGTATCGTGCGCGCGGCGGCAGCGCTGGCTGCGGCCTCGCACGTCACGTTTCACCTGTCGCTGGACGATGCGCTGCTGCGCGTGCACGGCGACAAGTTGAAGCCTCTGCTCGAAAAGATCGGCATGAACGAAAGCGAGTCGATCGAACACGAGTTCGTTTCCCGCGCGATCCGCAACGCGCAGAAGGATTAGCGGATCCCGGGCGTTCAGACCGACAGCGTGATGAGCCGGGCCGTGATGGACGTGCCCGTGATCGTCAACCTTCCGACCGAGACCGGCAGCGTGAAGCGGCGCGGCCCTGCGCTGCCGGGATTCACGAAACACACGCCGTCCTTCTGTTCGTGCAGCGGCCGGTGCGAATGACCGTAGATCACCGCGTGCATGCCTGCCGCGCGCGGATCGATGTCGAGTTCATCGATGTTGTGAATGACATAAAGCGCGATCGGGCCGGTATCGAGCACGTTGGTCTCGGGGATAGGCAACGCCCACGGGCCGCGATCGATGTTGCCGCGCACCGCGGTCACCGGCGCGATGCGCGCAAGTTCGTCGAGTATCTCCGCATCGCCGATGTCGCCCGCATGCACGATGTAGTCGCTCTCCGCGAGCGCCGCAATGGCCTGCGGCCGCAGCAACCCGTGCGTGTCCGATATCAGGCCCACCCGGATCGCGCCGGACCGTGTCATGCGGGAGCGCAATACCGCACGGGATCGGAATATAAAATATTCATATAATCAATAAGTTACGATGATCGATCGACGGGCGCTAGTCCACAGGAAATTTCACGGCGCCGGGTTTCATCGCGCCCGGTCCCGGCAGCGGACAATCTTTCGCGGCAAGACCTGCCGCCCATTGCCGGAAACGCAGCAGCGGGGTCGGGCTCATGATGCAGGCGCGGCGTCCGTACGGGTGGCCGACGTGGAACAACTGGTGCCCCAGTTCGTGGGTGAGCAGCAGTCCCGCGTAGCGCGCGGCATCCGGCGGCGCATAGCTTTCGTTGCCGCGCAGCGCGCGGGTCGCCGCATCGTCCGCGATGAACGGGTAGGTCGACACGATCGACGTCGTGCCGAAACGCGATGCGCGGTTCAGCGACGTCACGCCGTTGGTGATGCCGCCGCGAATCGCGCTGTGTGCGGAAGCGCCGCGATATTCGACGCTTGCCATCAACTGATTCGTCAGGATGACCTCGAACGGCATGTCGAGCGCATCGACCGCATCCCAGTATACGTATTCGTTGTACGGCGCATCGTCGATGAGCGGACGGCCGTCGGCAAGCCGCTCGCGGCGAAACGCGTCGAGCCGCGCAAGCTGCGTGTCGAGCAGCGCATCCGCCAACGCCGGGAAGCTCTGTGCCCGCAGCGGCACAAGCAGGTGAGGGCGCGTGTAGCGGATCAGCGCGTCCAGCGGATCGCCCCAGCCGCGAATGTCCTCCTCGAAGCTTTTCCGCAGCCGCGGGAGATCGCCGCCGCCGGTCTTGAAGTCGTACACGTCGGCGTCGAGTTTGCGCGCGAGCTCGGGTGTGACGCGGCCAAACACTTCGGCGATCGTGAACGTCGTGACCGGCGAGAATTGCACGGCGCGCCGGAAGTGCGCCTGTGCGCTGCGCGCGGCTGCACGCAGCACCGTCTGCAACTGCTGCTCCGACATTTCCGGCAGCCGCGGATTGCGCACGTAGGCAACGCGCAGTTCGATCGTGCCGGGCGGCAGCGCGGGCAGCGGCAGCGCCTGCGCCGCAGGCGCCGCGAGCGGCGCGAGCAGGCAGCACGCGAAGGCTAATCCGGCGAATCTCGTTGCGACGCGCACGCTGGGTTCACTCATATCGTTCGCCCCGGGACAGGGCGCCATCGGTGCCACCACGCTACGCGGCCTGCAACAGGAACTCGACCTTAACCGCCTCAAACGGAAACACGATGCTGCCTTCTTTCGTGCGATCGAGCACGCCGGCACCAAGCAACGCCGTCACGTCGCCGTGGACGGCTTTTACATCACGACCTACACGGCGTGCCGCTTCACGGATAGAGACCGGACCCACCCCGCACAGGGCCTTGAGCAATTCCCACCGCTTGACGGTGAGCACTTGCCAAAGGAGCTCGGGAGTGGCAAAGCTGATACGCGCGGACTTTCGAGGCTTACCCGACTTCCATGCCTGCACGAAGTCAACCATCGAATCGGCGGGTGCGCGTACATCAAGGATTACGGTTTTCACGGTTCCACCTCGCTACGTCTCGTTGAAAGTCGGCGATCAATTGCTCCGGTTTGGTGAAGTTGTAGCGGCTTTCCTTGCCGCCGAAGTGGCGGTGGTCGCCCTTCCCAACCTCGTTGTCGTAGCGAAGGACGCACACGCCGTTTACCACGTATGCCAGCCTGTACTTGTAATCGTGGGCGGAACCGGCTACGGGTTTCAGTAACTTCCACAGCACCAGCTCGGCAAACGCCGATTCAGCGTAGATGATTCGGGTACGGACGAGCTGAACGGCCGTCATGTTGGAGAGAATACCAACACCCAATACTGTTGTCAATCACACCAACGGTCACGGACCGGTGCATGGGATCGAATTTGCGATGAATGGCGAGGAAAAACGCCGAAAACTTCTGCCGGCATACGCAATCATCTTGCTTCAGCCCTTGCAGGGGGCAACAAGCGCAGCGCATTGCACCGTATGGGTTCAAGTCGGCGCAATGCCCGTTAGTTCTTGCACGCTATCGCAGCGTTACTGACCGGTATCATCGAAAGTTCCCGTGGCAATGCTTTTTGTTCCCGGTCGGTCACTCATGCCGTGCACAAGTTTTCTTTAGAAGAGATCGGGTTTTTCTACTAAGGAGATGGCCTTTACTCTTCAATAGAGCAGGGATGTACTCACGAGCGCACAGTGACGCGTGATGTGCCTGGTTGTTCTTAGCCGCGTACTCCAGCAGCAGCTTGATCTGCTTCCGCGCGCATCGCGTCGTCCTTCCGGTCGAGCGGGATGTAGCTGATCCTTTATTTTCCTGCCATGGGTGCTCCTTACGTCTCGGTTCTGATCGCACGCAAACGGAGGCGTCCGCGAACGCAAGGGATCGCTCAGCCGCGGCGCAGCGCCGCGAGCACTTTTTCGGGCGTGAACGGCACGGATCGCAGGCGCACGCCGACGGCGTCGAATACCGCGTTCGATATCGCGGAAGGCACGACGGCCGTGGTGGGCTCGCCCGCGCCCCAGGGCGCCTCGTTCGGGCGGTCGATCAGATCCATGACCACGTCGGGCACGTCCGGAAAGCGCAGGATCGGGTAGCTGGCCCAGTCGCGGCTCGTGACGGTCGAGCGGTTGAACTGCAGTTCCTCGATCAGCGTCCGGCTCGTGGTCTGGATCACGTTGCCTTCGATCTGGTTCTTCAATCCGTCGGGATTGATGATCTGCCCGCAGTCGTGCGCGACGTGGAACCGCGTCACGCGCACGGCGCCGGTTCTGCGGTTGACCTCGACATCGGCAACAGCCGCGACGTACGTGCGCACGAGCTCGTACTTCACGTAGGAGACCCCGCGACCGGTCGCGATGTCGCCGCTCGCGCGCGCCGACTGCGCGCCGCGCGGCTGCCAGTTCGCGAGTTTCTGCAGCCGGCGCAATACCTCGAGGCCGCGCGCATCCTTGAGATGCCGCATGCGGAATTCGAGCGGATCGGCGCCCGATGCCTGTGCGATCTCGTCAAGAAACACCTCGTTGCCGAACGTGTTCTGCATGCGCCCCGGGGTGCGTATCCACGATGGCCGGAACGGCGTGTCCGCGAGCCGGTGCGCGACCGTGCGCACGTTCGGAAAAGCGTACTGGATCGCGAGGTGCTGCTGGATGCTGCCGGGATGCGACGCATCCTTGGGCAGGCCGGCGAGATCGGCAGCGATCAAAGTCGCGCGGGAAACCGCCTGGCCCTGCGGTATCCAGGCCTCGGAGGTCCACGCGACGATGTCGCCCCGCGCGTCGAGCCCCGCAACGTAGTCGATGAGCGTGGGCGGGCCTTTCGGGTCCCACACATGCTCGTCCTCGCGACTCCACTGCACCCGGACCGGCGCGCCGATTTCCTTCGCGACGAGCGCCGCGTCGGCGGCCGCGTCCTCATGCCCGTTGCGGCCGTAGCAGCCGGAGCCTTCGAGATAGATGCAACGCACGGCCGCGTGCTGCATCGCGAACATGTCCGCAAGCTGCTTGCGGAGTTCGTGCGTCTGCTGCGACGCGGTCCAGACCGTGAGGCCGCCGTCCTTCCAATGGGCCACGGCGCAGGAAGGACCGATGGACCCGTGCGTGTGTATCGCGAAGTCGAACGTCGCCTTGAGCACGCGCGGCGCGGACCGCAGCGCCTCCGGGGCGTTGCCGGTATTCTGGGTCACGTCGTCGCGAACGACGGGCGTCGTGCGCACCGTCTCCCACAGCTTCGCCTGGTCGGGCAGACCAGCCCAGTTGGCCCACTCGGGTTTCAGCGCCCGCGCGGCGCGAATCGCGGCCCATTCGTCGCGCGCCACGACCGCGAGGAAATCGCGATTGCGGAACGTGCTGACGTAACCGGGAATTTGTTTCGCCGCGGCATCGTCGACGCCGGACAGATGTCCGCGCATGGCCGGCGGCCGCACCACGCGCGCGTGCAGCATGCCCGGCAGTCTGAAGTCGTGCATGTAAGCGAACGTGCCCATGACCTTGGCGGGTATGTCCACGCGCGGCACGGATTTGCCGACGAATCGGTAGGTTTTCGGATCCTTGGTGCGCGCCTTTGGATCGAGCTTGAGCCGGAAAGTCTTCCCGCCGACGAGCCTGGCATAAGGCAAGCGGCGGCCGTCGTTCGACACCACCGCCCCGCCTTCCGTCGAGAGCGATTCGGCGCCCGTGCCCAGTACTTTCGCGGCCTCGGCGAGCAGGGCGGCGCGCGCCGTGGCTGCGGCGCGCCGGATCTCGATGCCGCCGCGTGAAATCGAAACGCTGCTCGTCGTCGCGCCCTGATCCGGCGTGAGCAACGTGTCGCCCTCGATCATCGTGATGCGGTCGAGCGGCACATCGAGTTCCTCGGCGGCCATCTGCAGCAGCGCGGTGCGCACACCGGTGCCGAGATCGACCTTGCCGGAGTAGACGGTTACAGCGCCGTCGGCGCCGATGGCGAGAAAGCCGTCCACTTCGCCGATGGAAACACTTTTCACGGCGGCGTGCGCCTGTGCGGATGCAGTACCCGGCAGCGCGAACGAGACGACCAGCGCGCCACCCGCGGCGAGGAATTCACGGCGATTTACGATAGGGAATGTCATGGCTGAGTCATCCTAAACCATTGATTTCGCGGCACGTTTTATCGCACGAACGATACGCAGATGCGTGCCGCAGCGGCAAAGGTTGTTGGCCAGCGCGCGCTTCACGTCGTCGTCCGTCGGCGACTTGTTGGCATCGAGCAACGCCTTCGCCTGCATGATCATGCCGTTGATGCAATAGCCGCACTGCACGGCCTGTTCGTCGATGAACGCCTGCTGCAGCGGGTGCGGCCGTTCGGGCGTGCCCAAGCCCTCGAGCGTCGTGACTTCCTTGCCCGCCGCGGCGGACAGCGGGAACACACACGCGCGCACGGCTTTGCCCGCGACGTGCACGGTGCACGCGCCGCATTGCGCGAGGCCGCAGCCGAAATGCGGGCCCGTGAGACCGAGCTGATTGCGCAGTGCGTACAGCAGCGGCATCTGCGGATCGTCCGCGGCGATGCGGGCGGGTTTGCCGTTGACAATGAGCCTGTGTGTTCGCGACATGGTTTCCTCCTCCGAGGGCGGGATGTTCAGGCGGCGGGTTCCGGCGCATGTTGCGGCACGCGCAGCACCAGGCACAGTGGAAGCGTGAGCAGAACCACGCAGCCTACGATCGCGATGGTCGTTTCGATGCCGATGGTGTCGCCGAGCAGTCCGTAGACGAGCGGGGACACGATACCGCTCGTCGCGCTGACGGTGTAGATCAGCGCAAACGCGCGCGGCAGCTTGTCCTGTTCGACGAGGTCGCCGATCGTGCCGTAGATGACCGACGAGGTGCCCTGCAATACGATGCCGACGAGCGGCAGCAGCAGAAACGTCGCGGTGACCGGCAGCACCAGCGTGAGCAGGATGCCGGCACCGGTCGCCACTTCGGTGATGATGATCGTGCGCAACACGCCGAGACGCTCGGCGAGCACCCCGCACGCGTACTTGCCGGCCATGCCTCCGACCAGTATCAGCGGCACGGCGAGCGCCGCCCAGCCCTCCGGCAGGCCGCGCGCAATCAGCAGGAACGCGATGAACGTGAGAAATCCGGTGCGCGTCATGCTGTCGATGGCGTCGAGCGCGCAGAGCGCGGCGAACGCGGGCTTGTGGCGTATGCCCCAGCCGGCGGAGCGCGGTTGCCGGGCGGCGGCGCCGGGAGCGCGCGACCGGGTGTTGGCCACCCATATCAACACGACCACCGCGGTTGCGATGCCGAGGACGCCCATGCCGACGACCGGCACCTGCCACGAGAGGCCTGCCACCACGGCAAGACTTACGATGCCGCCGAACAGGAACTTGCCCACGTCGCCGAAAAAATTATAGGTGCCGAGCGCGGTGCGCCGGCCTTCTCCGGGATACGCGTGCGAGATGACCGTCGAAGACAGCGGATGCTGAACGGCGGAGCCCATGCCGGCGAAAAACAGCGCGATGAGAATCATCCAGTAGCCGGTTGCGAAGCCGAGCCCGATAAACGCCGCGCCGGCGACGAACGTGCCGAGCGCGAGCAGGTTGCGCTCGCCGAAGCGCTCCGCGATGATGCCCGCCGGTATCTGAAACGTTGCCATTGCAACGCGGTGCGCGGTGCGGATCATGCCGACTTGCGTGAGGTTCAGGCCGAACGTCTGCGCGAGCAACGGCAGCAGCACGTAGCTCACGTCGGAAAATCCGTCGTGCACCGCGTGCACCGCGCTGCAGGTGCGCAGGGTTCGCTTCTGGGTGGCGGTGGACATGGGGCGCGAGCGCTCGATGGATCGGCTGCCGACCATCATAGCAGAGGGGACTTTCGGGTGGCCCGGGATGATAAAATGCGTGGCACTTCGAGTTACCCGGCATCGCCGCGGCCATTCGCATGGAAATCGTGGTCTATCTTTTTTCCGCCTGTTTCGTGTTCATGGCGATCGCGCTGATGCTGGCCTACCGGCGCACCCGGCACTACGGCCTGTTTTTGATCGGCATGACCTACGGGACGGCGGCCGCGCTCGCCGTGATGCTGACGCACTGGTGGCCGCTGCTGGCGGGATTCATCATTGCGTGGCTGCTGAGGCTCATGGGCCTCGATCCGGGGCCGGGCGACGTGGGGTCCGTCGCGTCGCCGGAAAAAAAGAGCGAAGGCAATCAGGGATAAAAAAAGCGCGAAGTTCCCGCGCTTTTTTTACGCCATCTTTTGCGCCACCTGGCAGACCGACTAGATGGTCGCGCGGCGGATCTGGTGGTTCAGGCTGTGGATGCGCCGGCGCAGCGCTTTGAGCTTTCGGTGGTCGTGCGCGGCCAGCGCCGCACTGCGCTCCTTCTGCAACACCTTGATTTTGGACTTTAATTTCGATTTGTCGATGCCGCGTGCTTCGTGATGGGCATGCAGCGGGATGTTGAGCGCCTTGCAGAGCGCCGTGATCAGGTGATCCTTGTTGAGCTGCGTGTGTCCCTTCAGCGCTTCATGCTCGTTGTCCTTGGCGATGGCGCGCAGTTCGGCCACGGTCTTGTGCTTGAGGTCGTTGTACGTGTAGGTCTTGCCGCCGTCTTTGGCTTCGGCTTTTGCTTCCGGCTTCGATTCTTCGGCCACGGTTGAGTCCCCCCTGAAAAAGAAAAAAGTCTAGCACAGGCGCCGAGGCGCCACGTGCATCGATTTCATCCGGATTCAAGCGCCGGCAACGGGATGCCGTTAACCCATGCGCCGGGAAGGAGCGGGAACCGTTCCGTACCGCGCGCGGCAACCCGATTCGAGGCGGAAATGTCCGGGAATCCCCCCCAAATTGCAGCAGCGAACGCAAGCGACGGCGCCTTGCCGACCGCATTGCCGCCGTCGGACGGCATGACGCTGCGCCGGGCCTCCATCGATCGCATGACGCGGTCGGCGCTGTACGGATTGATCGTGCTCGCATGCGCCGGCATCGTCGCGGTGATCTGGGGCCTCACGCTGAACCAGCTGAACGTCGAGCGCGAGTCGGCGATCCGCGAGGCGCGCATCCAGGCATCGAATCTGGCCGTCGTCTACGAGGAACACGCGGTCCGCACGTTCAAGGGTATCGATCTCTCGTTGCAACACATCAAACGCCGGTACGAGCAGGGCGGCCCGCGGACCAATCTCAAGAGAATGATCGACGACGGCGAAATCGAAAGTCGCATGCTGACGTATCTCGCGATCGTGGACGAACGCGGCAATATCGTTCTCGGCCTCTCGCAGACGGCGGCGCCGGTCAATGTCGCCGATCGCGAACATTTCGCGGTGCACCGGCAACGGGATACCGGGGAAACGTACATCGGCCGCCCGACCGTGGGACGCATCACCGGAAAGTGGTCGCTGCATTTTTCGCGGCGCGTCAATCGCGCCGATGGTTCGTTCGGTGGTGCCGTCATCGCGGCGGTGGACCCCGAATATTTTTCGCAGTTCTACCGGCGCGCCGATTTGGGCGAACAAGGGATGATCTCGCTGATCGGACTCGACGGGGCCGTGCGGGCGAGCACCGCTGGGCGCATCGAGCAGGACATGCGCAAGAGCACCCTGTTCCGGCAACTGGAAAATCGCGACGTCGGCAGTTTTCGCAGCGAAGGCAGACGCGACGGCATTTCCCGGCTCATTTCGTATCGCCGGCTCGCGCAATATCCGATGGTGATCGTCGTGGGCTACTCCGAACCCCATCTGCTCGCGCCCATCGACGCGCTCAAGCGGGACTACTTCCTGCGTGCCGGACTTGCGAGCGCGTTTCTCGGCGCCGTCGCCTTGATCCTGATCGGCGTGCTCGCGCGCCAGCGCCAGTCGATGGACGCGCGCCTGCAGAGCGAGGCGCGGTTTCGCTCGACGTTCGAGCAGGCGGCGGTGGGCATCGTGCACATGACGCTCGACCAGCGCTACGTGCTCGTGAACCGGAAATTCTGCGACATGGTGGGATACACGCGCGAAGAACTGCTGACCATGCGCACGACCGACCTGCTGCACCCGGACAATCCGTCCCGGGGAATACACCTGCGGCAGCTCATCGACAACACGATCGGCACCTACAACACCGAGCGGCGCTACGTGCGCAAGGACGGCAGCGACCTCTGGATCAACCGGACCGTGTCGCTCGCGCGCGACGCCGGCGGCAAACCGCTGTACCTGATCAACGTCATGGAGGACATCACCGAGCGCCGCCGCGCGCAGGAACAGATCGCCCAACTCGCGCGCTACGACACGCTGACCGGACTGCCGAACCGCAGCCTGTTCCGGGATCACCTCGCCGGCGCGCTCGCGCGCGCGAAGCGCAGCGGGCAGATGATGGCCCTGCTGCTCGTCGATCTCGACCGGTTCAAGGAAGTCAACGACACGCTCGGGCACACGGTCGGCGACGAGGTGCTGATCGCGGCGGCGAGCCGGTTCCGGCAGTCGCTGCGGGAGTCCGACACTGTGGCGCGGCTGGGCGGCGACGAGTTCACGATCATCCTCGAGGGATTCAGCGCGGTCGCACACGTCATGGCCGTGGCGGACAAGATACGGGCCGCGTTTGCCGATCCCGTCGTTGTGAACGGCCAGGATATCTTCATGACGACGAGCATGGGCGTTACGCTGTTTCCGGGCGACGGCGACACGTCCGATGCACTCGTCCGCAACGCCGACGTAGCGATGTACCGGGCCAAGGCCGAGGGGCGCAATACCTACGAGTTTTATTCCCCGGACATGAGCGCCGAGACCGGCGAGCGGCTCAAAATGGAAGGGCAACTGCGGCGCGCCCTCGAGCGCGAGGAGTTCCGGCTGTACTACCAGCCCAAGATATCGGTCAGAACCGGCCGCATGGTCGGCGCGGAAGCGCTGATCCGGTGGGACTCGAAGGAACTGGGCCTCGTTTCTCCGGGCAAGTTCATTCCGCTCGCCGAGGCGACCGGACTCATCGTGCCCATCGGCGAATGGGTGCTGCGCACCGCTTGCCGGCAGAACAAGGCGTGGCGCGATCAGGGTTACCCGCCTCTGCTGATGTCCGTCAATCTGTCGCCGCGCCAGTTCCAGCAGAAGAATCTGGTGGAACTGGTCTCCGAAGTGCTGCGGGAATGCGGACTCGATTCCCGGATGCTGGAACTCGAAATCACCGAGGGCACGGTCATGCGCCAGACGGACCGGGCCATTTCCCAGCTCGACCGGCTGCACGCGCTGGGGGTCGAAATCTCGATCGACGATTTCGGCACCGGCTATTCGAGTCTTACCTACCTCAAGCGCTTTCCCGTGCAACGGCTGAAGATCGACCAGTCGTTCGTGCGCGACATCACGACCGACGCGCAGGACGCCGCGATCGTCAAGGCGATCGTCGCGATGGCGCGGGGACTGCAGCTCGAAGTGGTGGCCGAAGGCGTCGAGACCCGGGAACAACTGGCTTTCCTCGCGCGGCTGCAGTGCGACGAGTACCAGGGCTACTATTTCAGCAAGCCGCTGCCGGCGCCCGAATTCGAACAGTTGATGCAGCGCAAGCAGTATCCCGTCGCTGTCGCCTGATACCCCGCGCAGCCCTGAATCCCCGGCGCGCATGGCCGGTGGGCGCGCCATTCCGATCCGCCGGTTGACTGTCCCGGAAGGGATGGGGTTAAATCATTGTTTTCAGGAAGAAACTGCGGCTCGATGGGCCGCGACGAGGATCGGCATGGCGACCGTACAGGCGAAGAAAATCGGCAAATACGAAATCGTCAAGAAACTCGGCGAAGGCGCGACCAGCAACGTGTACCTGGCGCGCGATCCGTTCAACAACCGGGACGTGGCGATCAAGGTAGTCGCGCAGGACGCGCTGAAGGACCAGGCGCGCGGCAAGTTGATGCATCACCTGTTTCTGACCGAGGCCTCGCTCGCGGGAAAACTCGTCCATCCGCACATCGTCGAAATCTACGACGCGGTGGCGGACGAGGACAACGCCTACATCGTCATGGAGTACGTCGGCGGTGGAACGCTGCACCGGTTTGCCCGCGCCGACAACCTGCTTGCGTTGGGCGACGTGATCGAAGTCGTGTTCAAGTGCTCGCGGGCGCTCGATTTCGCATCGCAACTGGGCGTCATCCACCGCGACATCAAGCCCGCAAACATCCTGGTGAAGGGCGGCACGGACATCAAGATCACCGATTTCGGTTCCGCCGCGATGCTGCAAACCTCGCGCACCGTGGTCGACGGCATCGGAACCCCGGCGTACATGTCGCCCGAGCAGCACCTCAACAAGCCGCTGAATCACCAGACGGACATTTACGCGCTCGGCGTCGTGATGTTTCAGTTGCTTACGGGGCGGATGCCGTTCGAGGCCGGCAACATCGCGGGACTCGCGCACCAGGTGCTCAACGCCGATCCGCCGCTTGCGAGCGAGCTCCGTATCGACGTGCCCGGCGAAATCGACGTGATCGTGCGCCGGGCGATGGATCGCGATACGAAGGTGCGCTACCAGACCTGGCAGCAGTTTTCGGACGACCTCGCCGCGGTGGCTTCCGGCAAGTCGCCGTTGCCGCGGCACGGCGTGCTCGAGACCGAGAAGTTCAACGCGCTGCGGGGCCTCACGTTCTTCAAGCAGTTCAGCGACGTCGATCTGTGGGAAGTGCTGCGGGTGTCCGAGTGGATGGAAGTCGCCAAGGACGGGCCGATCATGAGCGAAGGCGAACCCGGCGATTTTTTCTGCATCCTGATTTCCGGAGAAGCGCGCGTCATGCGCAAGCGGCGGCTGCTCAACACGCTGCGGGCCGGAGACTGTTTCGGCGAGATGGCCTACCTTGGCGACGCGGCAAATCGCACCGCGGACATCGTGGCGGCGACCGATGCGCGCATGATCAAGATCGCGATCACCGCGCTCGAGCGCGCGACCGAGGTGTGCCGCCTCAATTTCGATCGCGCGTTCCTGCGCGTGCTGGTCGAACGCCTGATGGTCGCGAACTCCAAACTCGCCGGGGTATAGCGTCCGGCCCGGTCAATCGCGCGAGCGGCTGCTCGTGCGCGAACGGCGCCGGCCGTCGCCTTCGCTCGGGTCGAGCAGAACCAGGGCCTCCTTCACGACGTTGTCGACCGTGAAGCGCACCATGTAACGCCCGGTGCGGGGGCTGTCCTGCATGCGCCACTCCCAGACCGCTTCCCCGTGAAAATAGGACTGGTCACCGGGGCGGCCAAGGATGTCGCGCACGTCGCGTTTCGACGATTTTCCGGGAACGATGCGGGCGAAGTTCTCGGCCGTCAGCAACTGCACGCGTTCCTTGACGCGGCCATCGGGTCCCAGCCGCACGAGCCACGTCTGTGTGCCTGCCGGGCCGGTCGCGTACTCCCATAACTCGTCGCCGTTGCGGTCGAATCGGATGTCGGTCGGCGCGCCCATGCGATCGCGCACCTGCGTGGCCGTGGATTCCTGCGGAACCAACGCGGACGGTCCGGCGCAGCCTCCCAGAAGGAACAGCAGCCCGAACGTGCCGGTTGCCAGTCTCATGTTGCCCTCCTGTCATTGGGGTCCAGACCGTGAGACCGCGCCTGTGCACGAAAGTGCCGCGATTGTGGTCCGCGAGGAACGCCGCTAAACTGCTCTGAAGCGCCCTGGGAAACCTGTTTGTAACAATTTTCCACGACGATCGGCGTTGCAACCCGGAGGGGAGAGCAAACCATGACCATCATCAAACGCTGTGCTTGCGCCGGCATCGCAGGCGTGCTGCTGGGTTTTACCGCGCTTTTGACGCAGGCGGCGGCGTATCCGAACAAGCCGATCCGCCTGCTGGTCGGTTTTCCACCCGGCGGCAGCACCGATGTCCTCTCGCGGCAGGTCGGCGCGAAGCTCGGGGAGGCGCTCAATCAGCAGATCGTCGTGGACAACCGGCCGGGAGCGACCGGGAACGTGGCATCCGAGACCGTTGCGAAAGCCAATCCCGACGGCTACACGCTGATGATGGCAACGGTCGCGAGCCACGGCATCAATCCTTCGTTGTTCAAAAAAGTGCCGTACGACCCGGTAAAGGATTTTCAGCCGATCACGCTGGTCGCGACCTACCCGCTGGTGCTGGCGACCAATCCTCAGGCCGGCGCGAAAACCACCCGGCAGTTGATCGATCTCGCCAAGGCGAAACCCGGGCAGGTCCGCGTATCGTCGTCGGGCAACGGTTCGCCCGGGCACCTCTCGGCGGAGGTGTTCAAAGGCATCGCCGGAATCGAACTGCTCCACGTCCCGTACAAGGGCGGGGCACCGTCGACGATCGCGTTGCTCGCGAACGAAGCGCAGATCAGTTTCCAGACCTTGCCGGGCATGATGCCGCACATCAAGTCCGGGCGCGCGATCGCGCTGGCCGTCACCACCGGAAAGCGTTCGCCGGCGCTGCCGGACGTGCCGACGGTTGCCGAATCGGGGGGGCTCAAGGGATTCGACGTAAGTTCGTGGGCCGGCTTCGTCGGGCCCGCGCGGTTACCGAAGGACGTCCTCGCGCGGTTGCACGGCGAGATCGTGAAAGTCCTGCACGGCCCGGACATGCGCGGGCGTCTGACCGCGGAAGGCGCCGAACCGGTCGGCAACATGCCGGACGCATTCGGTGCGTTCATCAAGTCCGAACTCGCGATGTGGGCGAAGGCCGTCAAGCAGTCGGGAACGCAGCTCGATTGAACCTGCCGCGCGTTCAGCGCGGCGCCGCCGGCACGTAGAGCGGCGCGTCCCGCAGCCAGCGCGCGTGATGTTGCGTGTCGCGGATGTTCCACTCCTGCGCGACGAAGTCCTGTGCCGGCACCCCGGCAAGCAACCAGTGGAAAAACAGTCCCACCGCCGCCGGCGCGATGAGTTGACCGGCATCCCGCAGGCGCCGGTACTCGAGCGCATCCGGATACAGTCCGGGATCGGCTTCGATCTGCGCGTCGATCATCGGCGTGTGCGCCGGACTCGGAATTGCGCTCGACACGTGTATGCCGCGCGGCGCGAGTTCCGCCTTCAGGCACTGCTGCAGCATGAATGATGCCGCCTGGGCGACGCAGTAGCCTGTAGCGCCGATGCGCGCGCGCGTCGCCGAACGGGAGCCTGTGAACAGGATCCGTGCGCCGGGCTCGATGTACGGCAGCAGTTCCCGCGTCAGGCAGAGTCGCGCCGTGACGTTGGTTGCGAGGACCGCGTGCCACGACTCCGGGGTGATCGCGTCGAATGCCTCGATGGGATGCACGCCGGCGGCGTGGACGATCCATCGGATCGGGCCCAACGCGCGCGCCACCGCCGCGATTTTCTGCCGATCCCCGGCGTTGCCCACATCCGCGCTCAGCGGGACGCAGTTTTGCGCGTATGCCGCCGTGTCGGCGAGCGTCGCAGCCCGGCGACCGACTGCGATGACCGCCGCGCCATGCCGCGCCAATTCCAGCGCTACGGCACGACCGATGCCGGATCCGGCTCCGGTGACCACTGCAACACAACGGTGTGATTCTTTCATAGGTTTACATATAACATATTGTTTTTAAACAATAATATATAGTATTCACGGGCAAGGGAATCGTCCGGTAATTTGAAAACAGAAGATTGTTGACAATCTACGAATGATATATCCTACTATCGCGTCTGCGTGCAACCATGAATCTGTAACCGTGCGCCTGCGATCATCCGCCGGCATCCGTACATGACGAAACCACCGGACAAATCCTCCTCCTCCGCGAGTCCGCACGAAGCGGCGATCGAACTGCTGCAGCAGCATTCGCTGACCACGCTCGTGCAGCGGGAAATCGAGCGTCAGATCGTGTCCGGAGAACTCGCGGCCGGTTCCAAGCTCAACGAAGCTGAACTTGCGGCCGACCTGCGCGTGTCGCGCGGACCCGTGCGCGAGGCGTTCCGGGCGCTGGAACAGGCCGGACTGGTGCGCACGGAGAAAAACCGCGGCGTGTTCGTGCGCGAGGTCTCGATCGAGGAAGCCGACGAAATTTACGAGGTGCGCGCGGCGCTCGACGGCCTCATCGGCCGCCTTGCCGCGAAACGCATTAGTCCCGCGCAGCTTGCGCGCGCGCGCGCCGTCGTGGAGCGCATGCATGCGGCCGAGCGCACGCTCGACGTGGATGCGTACTTTCCGCTCAATCTCGAGTTTCACGAAATCCTGTCCGAGGCGGCTGGAAACAATGCGCTGCGCGCCAACTACCGGCGCGTCGTGAACGAACTGAATCTGTACCGCCGCGAAACGCTGGTGCGGAATACCGAACACATACCGGTGTCCACGCGCGATCATGAGGCCATCGTGAACGCGATCGCGGATGGCGACGAGGCGCTCGCCGGGCGCCTGCTGTACGAGCACGTCATCAACAGCCGCGAGCGGCTCCACGAGGCGCTCGCGCGAAACCCGGCGCCGGGCGCGGCGCCCGGCGCCCGGGCAGCCTGACCCCCGTTTTTTTCCACAGACAGGACGAATCAGACCATGGCAACAGCAACCGCAAGGCCCCCGGTAACCGTGAACGGCGTGCAGTATCGCTGGCCCCGTCGCCCGGTGGTCGTGGTGTGCATCGACGGCGGAGATCCCGCATACCTGCGGCAGTTTCTGCAGGAGGGGACCATCCCCAACATCGCCCGTTTCATGCGGGAAGGATTCAGCGTCGTGGCGGACGGCACGGTGCCGAGCTTCACCTGTCCCAACAACATGTCGATCATTACCGGCACGCCGGCGTCGAAGCACGGCATATCCGGCAATTTCTATCTCGACACGAAGACCGGCGAAGCCGTCGTCATGACGGGGCCCGAACTGCTGCGCGGCGACACCATCATCACCAAGTTCGCCGAGGCCGGGGCGAGAGTCGTCTCGATCACCGCGAAGGACAAGCTGCGCAAGCAGCTCGGCAAGAACCTCGACGTGTCGAAAGGGCACGTGAGCTTTTCGTCCGAGTTCGCCGGCAAATGCACGATGCAGGAGAACGGAATCGACAACGTGCTCGCGTTCGTCGGCGCGCCGCAGCCCGACATGTACTCGATGGAACTGTCGCTGTTCGTGCTCGACGCGGGGATCAAGCTGCTCGAACAGGCGCACCGCGACATCCTGTATCTGTCGCTGACCGACTACGTGCAGCACAAATACGCGCCGCAGGAGTCCGAGGCCAGGCGCTTCTACCAGGAAATCGACAGGCGATTCGGCCGGCTCGCCGAACTGGGCGCCGTCGTCGCGCTGACCGCGGATCACGGCATGAACGACAAGTCCAACGCGGCGGGAAAACCCAACGTCATCTGGCTGCAGGACATACTCGACGCAAAGTTCGGCAAGGGCGACACGCGCGTGATCTGCCCGATCACCGATGCGTTCGTCGGCCACCACGGCGCGCTCGGGGGGTTCGTGCGCGTGTGGTGCACGGGCCGCACGACGCCGCAGCAGGTCATCGAGGCGATACGCGGGTTGCCGGGCCTGGAATCGGTGCTGGACAAGGAAACCGCGTGCAAGGTGCACGATCTGCCGGCCGACCGCGAAGGCGATGTCGTCGTGATTTCCACGGCGGACGTCTGCGTGGGCGGATCCGAGGCCGCGCACGATCTGTCCGGGCTCGAAGGGCACCGGCTGCGCACGCACGGCGGCGTTTCCGAGGCGAAAGTCCCGTTCATCCTGAACGCGCCGTTGAACGACGAGTACAGGCTGAAAGCCGGCGCCGCCGTGTTGAAGAGCTACCAGATTTTCGAATTTGCATTGAACGGCGCGGTGCATTGATGGCGCCGACAGGAATGGAGGCGCGCTCGGGCAGGCTCGCCGTATACGACGCGCCGAACCAACCGTTCGAAATCCGGATGTTTCCGGTGCGCGCGCCGCGCGCGGGCGAGGTGCTGGTCAAAATCCGCATGTCGACGATCTGCCGGTCCGACATACATTCGTACCTGGGACACCGGCCGAATCCGTGCCCCGGTGTGCTCGGGCACGAGATCATCGGCAACATCGTCGCGCTCGGCGCGGGCATCACGCACGACATGCGCGGGGAGCCGCTCGCGACCGGCGATCGCATCACGTGGAGCGAGTACTTCATCCCGGGGCCGAATTACTACACGGAAGTGCTGGACCTGCCGCAGAAGTCTCCGGGCGTCGACAAGTACGGGCACATGGCCGTGACGACCGAGCCGCATCACCATGGCGGATTCGGCGAATACTGCTACGTGCTGCCGCAGTCTTGGATACTGAAGCTGCCCGCCGATCTTACCGACGAGGAGGCAACGCCGATCAACTGCGGTGTCGCGACGATGATCTGCGTGACGGAACGCGCCGAAATCGGCATGGGCGACGCGGTTGTCGTGCAGGGCCTCGGCCTGCTCGGGCTGTACGGCGCGGCGATCGCCAGGGCGCGCGGCGCGCGGCTCGTGATCGGGCTCGACACGGTTGCCGCACGGCGCGAGCTCGGCAGCCGGTTCGGCGTGGACCACGCGTTCGATCCGTCGGCCATGGACGAGGCGGAGCTCGTCAAGGCCGTGCGGGCGCTGTGCAAGCCGGAAGGGGCGGACGTCGTGATCGAAGTCTGCGGGTATCCGGAAGTCGTGACTTCCGGCATCCAGTATCTGCGCACCGGCGGTCGCTACGTACTGGGCGGGCTCGTCAACCCCGAATCCTACGCGCGCATCGACCTGAACCAGATTCTGCGCAAGCTCGTCACGCTGCGCGGCGTGCACAACTATCACCCGCGGCACCTGATCGAGGCGCTCGATTTCGTGCACGCGAACCGCAGGCGTTTTCCGTTTCACGACCTCGTCGACGGCAAGTACCCGCTCGAGGAAGTCGGCAGGGCCATGAAAGATGCGGAAGCGCGGCGCGTGCTGCGCGCGGCGATCGTTCCGTAACCGACCACACCACCGGAGGATTGCACAGCATGTCAGCCAGCACCAGCGCGAAGGCCCCACCGGAACCCGATCTGGGCTACACGCCCAAGGGCCTTTACATCGGCGGCAAATGGGAGGCGGCGGCGTCCGGCCGCACGTTTGCGACGTACAGCCCGTCCACCGGGAAAAAACTCGGGGAAGTGCCGTACGCGGCCGCGGCCGACGTCGACCGCGCGGTGCAGGCGGCGAAGAAGGCTTTTCCGGAATGGCGCCGCATGCCGATGCGGGAGCGCGCGAAGTGCCTGGAAGCGCTCGCAAAACGCATCCGCGAGCAACGCAACGCGCTCGGCATGATGGACGCCATCGACGCCGGAAACGCGGTGACCGGCATGCGCGGCGACATGGACTGGACCGCAGACAGCCTGGAGTATTTCGCGGGGCTCGTGGCCGAGGTCAAGGGTGAAACCAGTTCCCAGGGCCCGCGTCACCTGAATTTCACGCGGCGCCAGCCGTTCGGCGTCGTCGGCAAGATCAATCCGTTCAATCATCCGTTCCGGTTTTGCGCGGAGAAGGCCGCGGCCCCGCTCGCCGCGGGCAACTGCGTGGTCATCAAGGGATCGGAACAGGCGCCGCTCTCGAGCCTGAAGCTCGGCGAACTCTGCGACGGCATTTTGCCGCCGGGCGTTGTGAACATCATCACCGGGGACGCCGTGGCGGGCGAGGCGCTGGTGCGCCATCCGGACGTGCCGCGCATCGGACTCGTGGGTTCGGTCGAGGCCGGACGGCGCGTGTCGATGGCGGCCGCGGAGAGCCTGAAGCGCGTGAGCCTCGAACTTGGCGGCAAGAACCCCATCATCATCTTTCCCGACGCCGATCCCAAGTCCGCGGCGGCGGCGGCGATCAAGGGCATGAACATGAACCGCCAGGGCCAGTCGTGCAGCTCGACCTCGCGCGTCTACGTGCACGAGTCGCTGCACCAGCCCGTGCTAGATGAAATCGTGCGGCTCGCCAACGCGCTGCCGGTCGGTTTTCCGTGGATCGAGACGAACGAACTGGGCCCCATCGTATCGGAGAAGCAGTACACGCGCGTCATGGGATACATCGCATCCGGCAGCAGCGAAGGCGCGCGGCTTGCCACGGGCGGCGGCAAGCCCGGCGCGCCCGAACTGCAGAACGGCTATTTCGTGAATCCGACGGTGTTCGACGGCGTGACGCGCGACATGAAAATCGCGCGCGAGGAAATTTTCGGGCCGGTCATGTCGGTCATCACGTGGCGCGACACCGAGGACGTGCTTGCGCAGGCGAACGCGCTGCAGTACGGCCTCACGGCCGCGATCGTGACCCAGAATCTCGCGCAGGCGATGGAGGCAGCCGAGCGCGTGGAGGCCGGGTACGTGTGGATCAACGGCAACGGACGTTACCTCGGCGCGCCGTACGGCGGCTGGAAATCGAGCGGGCTCGGAGTCGAGGAGACGTTCGAGGAGATGCTGAGCTATACCCAGATCAAGAACATACACATGCGGTGGTAGCACCCAGGGCTACGCGAAAGTGTCACGAATCTGCGGTAGCCTGCGGCGGCCGCGCGCGGCCCTCAGGCAGCGCGCAGCGTAACATATTGATTTTAAAAGTTTATTGTCAAGTAGTCAGACGCAAGACAGTAGATCCGATCGATTTGATTCAGACCTGGAGGAAAACGACCATGCAACATCTTGATTCGGTACGACGCATGCTGGTGGGGCTCGCATTTGCGCTGCTGGCGGCGACCGGCTGGGCGCAGGGCACGGCGAAGCCCGGCGTGCTCACCGTGGGATTCATACCGGCAGAGGATTCGCGCGCGATGGTGCGGCAGTCGCAGGCGATACTCGACATCGTCGCGAAGCACACCGGCATGAAGGTCGATACGTTCGTGGGCTCGGACTACAACGCCACCATCGAAGCGCTGCGCGCCGGGCACATCGACGTCGCTCTGCTGGGACCGTTCTCCTACGTGCTCGCGACCACGGTCGCGCCGGTAGAGGCTTTCGCCGTGACGGTCGTCGCCCGCACGATGCAGCCGAGCTACAAGTCGATCATCATTGCCGGCAGGGATAGCAAGATCAACTCGCTGGCCGACATCAAGGGCAGGACCTTCGCGTTCGTCGACCCGGGTTCCACGTCCGGCTTCATGGTGCCTTCTGCCGCGTTCATCAGGGCCGGCATCACCCCCGAAAAGGATTTCCGGCAGGTCGTGTACTCCGGCGGCCACGATTCGACGATAGTGTCGGTGGGCGGCGGCAAGGTGGACGCCGGCGCCGTGGCCGACCGCATCTACGAGCGGGCCTGCGCCAAGGGACTCGCGGACTGCAACAAGCTGAAGGTGGTGTGGGAGTCGCCCGCCATCCCGAACGACCCGCTGCTGTACCGCAAGAATCTGCCGGAGGACATGAAGAAAAGGATTCGCGATGCGTTCTTCAGCATCAAGAATCTCGCGTTCGGCGAGATGGGGACCGTGGCGCGCTTCGATCCGGCGACGGACAAGGACTACGACCCGATCCGAGACATCGCGACGGCGCTGAAACTCGATCTCAAGAAGATGAAGTAATCCGGCGTGAGCGCGGCAGTTCCCGTTTCCGCGGTCGACAGCGCGATGGCCGCGCTCGCGGCGCGCAAGCGCTGGCGCGTCCACCACATGCTGCTGGCGGGCGTGGTGGTCGCGTTTCTCGCCTGGTGCGCCGAGGGCGTGAACCTGCGCCCGGGCGCGCTCGTGGATGCGCTGCCCGCCATCGGCGAGTATTTCTACCGCATGTGGCCGCCGAAATGGGAATTTTCGGAGGTGCTGTGGAAGCCGGCGGTCGAGACGATCTACATCGCGCTCTGGGGCAACGTGATCGCACTCGCCATCGGACTGCCGCTCGGCGTGCTTGCGGCATCGAACGTCACGCGGTCGGTTCCTTTGCGCAACGCGTCGAAGGCGATCCTCAACCTGCTGCGCAGCATCTCCGAACTGATCTGGGCCGTGTTTTTCGTGGCGGCCGTGGGACTGGGGCCGTTCCCGGGCGCGCTGGCGCTGGGTGTGAATTTCGGCGGCATTCTCGGGCGGCTTTATGCAGAAGCGCTGGAGAACATCGACCCGGGCCCGGTCGAGGCGCTTGCGGCGACCGGGGCGAGCCGCCTGCAGATCATTCTGTACGCGATGTTTCCGCAGGCGCTGCCGCAGTTCGTAACCTACAACCTGTACTGGTTCGAGGTCGGCGTGCGCTCGGCGACGGTGCTCGGCATGGTGGGCGCGGGCGGCATCGGCTTCGAACTCGTGACGACGATCCGGCTTTTCGAGTGGCGGGAGACCGGCGTGGTGCTGCTGCTGATACTCGCAATGGTCACCATCATCGACTTTGCATCCACGCACATACGCAGCCGCATCTATTAGGGGAATTCCGTGAACGCACCGATGGCAGATAGCGCACAGGCCGCGGCACCGATGCTGTCGATACGCGGGCTGTCGAAAACCTTTCCCGGCGGCGTGCGGGCGCTCAACAACGTCAGCATCGACGTCGCCGCGGGAGAATTTCTCGTGATACTGGGGCCGAGCGGCGCGGGCAAATCGACGCTGCTTCGATGCTTGAACCGCCTGGTCGATCCGAGCGAGGGCAGGGTTTTTCACAACGGCACCGAGGTGACCGACAACCGCCGCGACCTGCGCGACGTGCGGCGCCAGTTCGGCATGGTGTTCCAGCAGTTCAACCTCGTGAAACGGCTGTCGGTGCTGACCAACGTGCTGACCGGCCGGCTGGCCTACCGCAGCGCCTGGAGAAGCCTGTTCTACAGCTTTCCCGAGGCGGACAAGCGTATCGCGATCGAATGCCTCGCGCGCGTGAACATGGAGCACAAGGCGTTCCAGCGCGCCGACACGCTGTCCGGCGGCGAACAGCAGCGCGTGGCGATCGCGCGCGCGCTCGCGCAGCAGCCGAAGGTGATACTCGCGGACGAGCCGGTCGCGAGCCTGGACCCCAAGATCGCGCGCCAGGTGCTGGGTTACCTGCGGCAGACCGCGCAGGAACTCGGAATCACGGTGCTGTGCAACCTGCACCAGGTGGATTATGCGAAGGAATTCTCCGAGCGGATCGTGGGCATGAGCCGGGGATCGGTCGTCTTCGAGGGCGCGTCGTCGCAACTGACCGATGAGATCCTGCACCGGATCTACTACCGTGAGCCGGGGGAGCCGGAGCCCGTGGAAGCATGAGCGCCACGACGTTCGATTCGGCGGTGTCCGGCGCGCTGGCCGAGGCCTCGGCGCGCCGCATGCGCGCGCTGACCCGCGCGTCGATCTGGACCGTCGCGGCCGTCGCGGTCCTCTGGTTCACCGGCGCGCAGATCGGCATGAATCCGGCGGCGCTCGTGAAGGGCGTGCCGTTCATGGCGGATTTTTTTTCGCGCATGTTTCCGCCGGACCTGTCGCACCTGCAGTTGCTCGGGCAGGCCACGCTGGAAACCGTGCAGGTCGCGGTGTGGGGAACGCTGATCGCGATACTGCTATCGATTCCGTTCGCGCTTCTGGGCGCGCGCAACACGACGCCGCATGCGATCGTGTTTCACGCGACGCGCCTGTTCCTGAACGCGCTGCGCGCCATCAACGAACTCGTGTTCGCGCTGATTTTTGTCGCCGCCGTGGGGCTCGGGCCCTTCGCCGGCGTGCTGGCGATCGCGCTGCACGCCACCGGCATGCTGGCCAAGTTCTGCGCCGAGGAAATCGAAGGCGTCGATCGCGGCCCCATCGAGGCCATGGAGGCGACGGGAGCGGGGCGCATGCAGGTGATCCTGTTCGGCGTCGTGCCGCAGGTAATTCCCGCGTTCATCAGCTATTCCATTTACCGGTTCGACGTCAGCATCCGCGCGGCCACGATCCTCGGTCTCGTGGGCGCGGGCGGACTCGGCTTCTCGCTCATCAAGACCATGAAACTATTCAAGTATCACGAAACCGCCACCTGCATCCTCGTGATATTCGTGCTCGTCTTCATATCGGACTGGATCTGTGCGCGGATCCGGGCCCGCATACTCTGAACGCCACCGGAGCCGCACCATGCCCATCGCACGCTGCCTGATCGTGATCGCATTCCTGTCGATAACCGGATGTGGCGGCGACGGCGCGGAGAAACTGCAGGGCCACCTGACCCGCGGCAAGGCCCTGATGGCGGAGAACAGGCTCGACGCCGCGGCGGACGAATTTCTGAAGGCAACCGCGCTCGACAAGCACTCGATGCAGGCATGGCTGGAACTCGGAAACGTGTACGCCGCGCAGAAAAAACACGACGTCGCGCTCGCGGCCTATGTTGCCGCCAAGAAACTGGACCGGCATTCGATCGCGCCCTATCTCGCGCATGCCAGGGTGCAGATCGAACTCGAGCGGATCGCGGAGGCGACGACCGAGCTCAACATGGTGGTCGAGATGGATCCGAAAAACCTGGACGGACTGCTGCAACTCGGCAGGGTTTCGCAGATGCCGCAGAAGCTGCCCGACGGCTCGAACGGTGTTTCGCGCGCAAGCCTCGAGCGTGCCGAACTGAATCTGCAGGCCGCGACGACGCTCGCGCCGAAAAACGCGGAGGCGCAGTTCGAGTTCGCGAAGGTGTCGGCGAGCCTCGGCAAGCGCGATCAGGCGATGGCCGCGCTCGCGGCGCTGCGCGCACTCGCGGAAACGGATGCGGCGGCGAAGCGACTCGTGCCCGATGCGGAGGCCGCCGTGAAAGCCACCGGCCGGTGATGTCGGCGCCATCATGCACAGCACACAACGAGAGGTGAAATGATGTTTATATTCAATGTGTTACGAAGGTGCCTGATTGCGCTGACGGGAGCGGCCGTGGTGTCGCTGCTGGGGCCGGTCGCCACGCACGAGGCGTTCGCGCAGGTGCGCGAGTTGCGGGTCGGCGTTGCGTCCCACGTGCGCACGCTCGACGTGCAGGAGATGACGGGAAACGACGGCGCGCAATTTCTTTATCAGATCTACGACACGCTGATCGAGCGCGACAACCACGCCGCGCCGCTCAAGTTCGGTCCGGGCCTTGCGACGAGCTGGAAAATGGTCGCGCCGACGACCATGGAGCTGAAGCTCCGCGAGGGCGTGATCATGCACGACGGCTCGACACTCGAGGCCGACGACGTGAAGTTTTCCCTCGAACGGGTCATCGACGGCAAGGATCCGCGTTACGGCAGCGCCCGGGGGCGCTTTTTCTACAATCTGAAAGGCGTGGACGTCGTGGACCGGCTGACCGTGCGCATACACACGCACAGGCCCGATCCGCTGCTCGAAACCCTGTTGTCCGCGCGCAACGCCGGGATCACGTCCCGCAAACACGTGCAGAGTGTCGGCGCCGACAAGGCCGGATTGCAGCCCGTGGGGTCGGGGCCGTACCGGGTGGAAAGCCTCCGGCCGGGCGAAATCGCGGTGCTCGTGCGGCACGACCGGTTCTGGGGTCCCCGTCCCCCGTTCGACCGCATCACGTACCGGCGCATTCCCGAGGTGGCGGCCCGCATCACGGCGCTCATCAACCGCGAAGTCGATTTCATCGTCAACGTGCCGCCGGACCAGGAAGGGGCGGTGCAGCGCGTGAAAGGCTACAAACTCGTCGGCGCGCCGTTGCCGGTGTTTCACATCTGGGTGCTCAACATGAGCCACCCGGTCATGGCCAATCCCGATTTCCGCAAGGCGCTCAATCTCGCCGTCGATCGCGAAGCGCTGGTGAAGGGGCTGTGGAACGGGCGGGGAATCGCGCCGACCGCGCACCAGTTCAAGGAATACGGGCAGCCGCTGTTCATGCCGGACCTCCGTTTCTACCGCCACGATCCGAAGCAGGCGCGTGAACTGCTGAAGAAGTCGGGCTACAAGAACGAACAGATCACGATCACCTTTTTTCCCGAGTACTACCTGTACGGCAATTACGCCGCGGTCGCGGTCGCGGACATGTGGAAGAAGGTCGGCATCAACGTGAAGATCCAGCAGAGCGAGCCCGCGTTTTCGAACGCCGATCATACGAAGGTCATGATCCAGCCGTGGTCGAATCCGCTGTATTACCCGGACCCGATGGGCGTGTTCGATACGCACTGGTCCAAGGACAGCTGGGTCAGCAAAAAGGGGCTCTGGAAACCCGCGCACCCCGACTGGGCTCCCACTTATGAAAAGGCCCGGTTCGCCGGCAATCTCAACGAGCGGCGCGACGCCTATCGCAAGCTGTTGCACATGGCCGACGACATGAGCGGCTGGATCGTGCTGTACCAGCCGTTCGAGTCCTACGCGATGAACGAAAACATCGAGTGGCGCATTCCGTCGGCGCAGCGGCCGTACGAGCTGACCTTCCGCGCCGGCCAGATCAGCTTCAAGGGCCGCTGATCGCCGGCGCAGGGGTTCCGGCACGCCACCGACATGCTGCATTTCCTGCTCTGGCGGTCCGGACGCGCGGCACTCACGATCCTCGCGGTACTGGTCGCGTGTTTTCTCGCGGTGCGCATGACCGGCTCGCCCGTGGACATCCTGTATCCGGAGGACGCGACGCCGGAACAGAAACAGCTGCTGGAAAAACAGTGGGGACTCGATCGCAGCCTGCCCGAGCAGTTCGGCGTCTACGTCGCCAATCTGGCGCGGGGGGACTTCGGCGTGAGCATCATCGAACGCCGGCCGGTGACCACCGTGTACGCGGAGAAGCTGCAGTCCACTCTGCAACTGGCATTGCTTGCGCTTGCGATCGGCGTGGCGGTCGGCATCCCGCTCGGCGCGATCGCCGCGCTGCGGCGCGGCCGGTCCGCGGCGCGCGTCGCGATGGCGATCGCGTTCCTGGGTTACGCGGTGCCGCACTTCATCATCGCGATCCTTCTGATCCTGGTGTTCAGCTACCACCTGAACTGGCTGCCGAGCACCGGCGACCAGACCGCGGCGCATTACGTGCTGCCGGCCGTGACGCTCGCATTGCCGCTGATCGCCGCGATCGCGCGCTACATGCGCAGCACCATGCTGGACGTGTTGAACCAGGACTATGTGCGCACGGCGCGCGCGAAGGGCGTCGCGGAGTCGCGGGTCGTCACGATGCACGTGATGCGCAATGCGCTGCTGCCGCTCATCACGGTGCTGGGACTGGAGGTCGCCGGACTCATCAACGGCTCGCTGATCGTGGAAACCGTGTTTTCGTGGCCCGGGCTCGGCAAGGTGCTGACGGGATCGGTGTCCCGGCGGGATTTTCCGGTGCTGCAGTTCGGCGTGATCGCCTACGCGGCCGTCGTGGTCGTCATCAATTTCGTCGTGGATCTGCTGTACTCGCTGGCGGATCCGCGCGTGCGCGTGGAATCATGAGGCCGGGAGGCCGCGCGCCATGAGCGCCGCCGATACCCTCGCGCCGGCGCGCGGCGCCGCACCGGGCGATGCGGTGCCCGAATTCGCGCTGCGCCGGCGCCTCGCGTTCCGGCGCATGCCGGTTTCGATCAAGGCGAGCGTCGTTCTGGCCGCCGCGATCGCGCTGACGGCGCTGTTCGCGCCGTGGCTCGCGCCGCACGACCCCGATGCGACGGCGATACTCGCCAAGCTCAAGGCGCCGTTTTTTCTCGACGGATACGACGGCGTGCACCTGCTCGGAACCGATCAGCTCGGGCGCGATCTGCTGTCGCGCTGCATCCACGGCCTGCACGTGAGCGTCGGCATCGCGCTGGTCGGGCTCGTGATCGGCTGCGTGGTCGGAACCACGCTCGGCGTCATCAGCGGTCTCGTCGGCGGATTCGCGGATCGCGTGATCATGATGACGGTCGATACCTTCATCACGGTGCCGTTCCTGCTGATGTGCCTGGTCGGCATCGCGGTGTTCGGCACCGACACGATCGTGCTCGTGGTGCTGATCGGATTCGCGCGCTGGGAGACCTATGCCCGGATCGTGCGCGGGCAGGTGCTGCAGGTGCGCGAGATGCCGTACATCGAAGCAAGCCGCGCGCTCGGCGCGACCAACCTCTGGATCGCGTTCCGGCACGTGCTGCCGAACATCGCGTCGCCGCTCATCGTGTTGCTGACGCTGAATTTTCCGTCGATCCTGCTGCTGGAGTCGTCGCTTTCCTTCCTGGGCATCGGCGTGCAGCCGCCGACCGCGTCGCTCGGCAGCATGGTGGGCGACGGACGCGACCATCTCATATTTGCCTGGTGGGTGGCGATGGCGCCTGCGCTCGTAATCGTTGCCATCACGTTCGTCGTGCAGATGCTCGGCGACTGGTTGCGGGACGTGCTCGATGTCCGTGTCGACGACTGACGTCCCCGTGCTGGACGTGCGCGACCTCCATGTCCGCGTGAAAGCGGACGACGCGGAACTGTCCGTCGTGTCCGGCGTGTCGTTCACCGTCGGCGACGGCGAGACCGTGGCGCTGGTCGGGGAGTCGGGCGCCGGGAAATCGATGACGGCGCTTTCCATCATGCGCCTCGCCGAGACGGGCGCGCTTGCGGGAAACCTCCGTCTGACGGGGCAACTGCTGTTCCGGGATGCGCGCGGCGAAGTCGTCGACCTGCTCGCGATCGACGCCGCGCGGCTGCGCGCGATTCGCGGCAGCGCGATATCGATGGTATTCCAGGAGCCGATGACGGCGCTGAACCCCGTGATGCGCGTCGGCGAGCAGATTGCCGAAGCCGTGCGCGCGCACGAACGGGTCGGCGCGGCCGGTGCCGCCGCGCGCGCCCTCGACATGCTGCGGCTCGTGGGCATACCCGATCCCGCGGCGCGGCAGCGCGCGTTTCCGCACGAACTGTCTGGCGGCATGCGACAGCGCGTCATGATCGCGATCGCACTTGCCTGCCGCCCGCGGCTGCTGATCGCGGACGAGCCGACCACCGCGCTCGACGTGTCGGTGCAGGCACAGGTGCTCGATCTGATACGCGCGCTTCAGCGCGAATTGCGCATGGCGGTGTTGTTCATCACGCACGATCTCGGCGTCGTCGCGCAGATGGCGGATCGCGTCGCGGTCATGTATGCGGGACGCATCGTCGAGACCGCGCCGGTCGAAGCGCTGTTCGCGACCGCGCGCCATCCGTACACCGCGGGGCTGTTGCGGTCGATGCCGAATGCAGCCGGCACCGGCGGCCGCGTGCAGCCCATACCCGGCGTCGTGCCGAGCCCCGGGCGGTTGCCGTCCGGGTGCGCGTTTCACCCGCGTTGCGCCGTAGCCGTCGCGCCGCGATGTGCCGGCGAGATGCCCGGGGCCGAGTCCGCGGGCGAACGGCATTCCGTGCGGTGCTGGCGCTGGCGCGAACACGCCGCAACGGCGAGCGCAGGATGAAGGCGATGGGCGCGCGCGATCTTGTTACCGTCGAGGGCCTGACCGTCACGTTTGCCGCGGGGCGCGCGCTGTGGCGCCGGCGCGAGTTTCAGGCCGTGAGGTCGGTCGATCTTGCCATCCGCGAGGGGGAAGTGCTCGCGCTCGTCGGCGAATCCGGTTCGGGCAAGACGACGCTCGGACGCGCGCTGCTGCGGCTGGTCGAACCGAGCGCCGGCACGGTGACCCTGGGCGGCACGCGGATTACGGATCTGCCGGCGGCGGCCCTGCGCGCGATGCGGCGCGAGATGCAGATCATTTTTCAGGATCCCTTCGCGTCCCTCGATCCGCGCATGACCGTGGGCGACGTCGTTGCGGAAGGGTTGCGCATACACGGGATCGGCGATCGCGCCGCGCAGGCCGCGCGCGTCGCGGCGTTGCTCGCCCAGGTCGGGCTCGAGCCGGAGCACTCGCAGCGGTATCCGCATGCGTTGTCGGGCGGGCAGCGCCAGCGCGTCGGCATCGCGCGGGCGCTGGCCGTCAGCCCGCGCCTGATCGTCGCCGCCGAACCGGTTTCGTCGCTCGACGTCTCGATCCAGGCGCAGATCATCAATCTGCTGTCGGAACTTCAGCGGAACCTTTCGCTCACGCTGCTTTTCATCACGCACAACCTCGGCGTCGTGCGCGTCATTGCCGACCGGGTCGCGGTCATGTACCTGGGCCGCATCGTCGAAATCGCGGATACGCGAGCGCTGTTCGAGGCGCCGCGACACCCGTACACGCGCGTGCTGCTCGCCGCCGTTCCGGTGCCGGATCCGCGCGCGCGCCGCGCGTTCGCCGTGCCGCCCGGCGAAATGCCGAGCGCGATCGATCCGCCGTCGGGCTGCGGGTTTCGCACGCGCTGTCCGATCGCGCGCGCCGATTGCGCGCACGCCGTGCCGGAACTGGAAGACGTCGGAGACGGGCATCGTGTCGCCTGTCGGCACCACAGGGATGGTGCAGTGCAAAGCGTTGATAAATAAGGAGAATAAGTCATGGATCGAAGACCGGACAACGTGCTGCTGATCATCGTCGATCAATGGCGGGCGGACACGCTCGGTTTTCTGGGCCATCCGTGCGTGCGCACGCCGAACATCGACCGGCTCGCGGCCGAAGGGGTCGCCTTCACGCAGCACTACGCGCAAAGTTCGCCGTGCGGTCCCAGCCGCGCGTCGCTGTTGTGCGGGCAGTACCTGATGAATCACCGGGTCACCACGAACAATACGCCGACGGCGCATCATCTGAAGACGCTGCCGCGATTCCTGCGCGAAGCCGGTTACGATCCCGCGCTGGTGGGTTACACGACCACCGTGCCCGATCCGCGCCATGCCGATCCCGCCGATCCGCGGTTTCGCACCAACACCATCGCGGACGGCTGGACGATCGTGCGCGATTTCGAGGGGGAACGCGAGCATTACCTCGCGTATCTGTCGGGCCTGGGCTACCGAATTCCGGACGAATACGTGGACATTTTCCGTCCGGCGCCCGGGGCGGACGAGTCGCGGCACTACGCCGCATCTCCGATCGCCGCTGCGCATTCGGAAACCGCGTGGTCCGTCGACGGCGCGCTCGACTACATCCGCATCCGGCGCGACGAGCCGTGGTTTCTTCATCTGGGCACCTATCGGCCGCATCCGCCGTTCATGGCGCCCGCGCCTTACCATGCGATGTACGACCCCGCGGGCGTGCCGAGGCCGGTCCAGGGCGCCTCGGTCGAGGCCGAAAAAAACGTGCATCCGCTCACGCGGTTGCTGCTCGACACGATCAAGGCGAAAAGCGGCGTGCAGTACATGGACGGCCTTGCCGCCGACGTCGGCGTCGCGGACTGGTGCAAGATGCGCGCGGCCTACTATGGACTGTGCACCGAAGTCGACGATCATCTCGGCCGCGTGTTCAGCCTGCTGCGGGAAACCGGGCAGGACGAGCGCACGCTCGTGATCCTGACGTCGGACCACGGCGAGCAACTGGGCGACCATCACCTCGTGAACAAGCGCGGCTACTTCCCGCAGTCCTATCACATACCCTGCATCGTGCGCGATCCGCGGCCCGAGGCGAACGGCACGCGCGGCCGGCGCATCGACGCCTTTTCCGAGAACGTCGACGTGTTGCCGACCATCCTCGAGTGGCTCGGCCGCCCGGTGCCGCACCAGTGCGACGGGCGCTCGCTGCTGCCGTTCGTGCACGGCCGCCCCCCCGGATCGTGGCGGCGCGAGGCGCGATGGGAGTACGACTTTCGCGACATGGCGGGCGGCGGTGCGGCGGCGCGGCTTTCGATCGATGCGGACTCCACGAGTCTCGCCGTGGTGCGGGACGACGCGTTCGCCTACGTTCATTTCGCGGAACTGCCGCCGCTGCTGTTCGATCTCGGCGCCGATCCGCACTGGATGCGCAACGTGGCGGACGAACCCGCCTATGCGGGCGTCGCGCTGCAGTACGCGCGGCGCATGCTCGACTGGCGCCTGCGGCACGCCGATCGCACGCTGACCGGGCTCGCGATCAGCGACGACGGGCTGGTCGGCCGCCATTGACGGCCGGAACGGGAACCGCAAGGAGACGGAAGCCATGATGCGTTACGTGCTGCAATGCCTGCTGCTGCTCGCGTGGCTCGCGCCGGGGCCGCTGCGTGCCGAGTTGCTCGCGAGCGGGGATATCACCGCGAGCAGCGCCGTGCTGTGGGTGCAGGTGGACGCGCCGGGTACTCATCACTTTGAAGTCGCCGAGGATGCCGCGTTCCAGCGCGTGATTGCCCGCATCCCCGTAACCGTGAGTGCCGCCGGGGGGCTCATGGCGCAGGCCGTGGTCGACGATCTGAAGCCCGCCACCCGATACCATTATCGTGTGGCCGGGGCGCAGGGGCCATTGCCGCGGACCGGCGCGTTTTCGACCGCGCCGGCGCCGGACGCGCGCGCCGCGTTGACGTTTCTGTTCGGCGCGGACCTGGGCGGGCAGGGTTACGGAAGGCTGCGGCCCGACGTCGGACTCGAGATCGACGGCTGGCCGATATTCCGCGCGATGACGGCGGATTCGGCGGATCTGTTTCTCGCGCTCGGCGACATGCTCTATTCGGACCGGCCGATCACCGCGGAGGCGCCGGACCATCCCAGGGGCAACGCGTTCCAGATTCCGAAACCGGGCCCGGGTTACGTGACGTCGGTCGAGGACTTCCGCCGGGACTGGCACTACCACCGCAGCGATCACCGGTTCGCGCGATTTCTCGAAACCACGCCGATCATCGCGACCTGGGACGACCACGAACTTGTCAACGACAGCGGCGGACCGGAGCTGCTGGCCGGTCCGACGCCCGAGGAACTCGCGCGCGACCCGCAACTCGCGGCATCGGATCCGTCGCGGCCGCGCAACGCGCAAAAGCAGCGACAGGGCGTTTTTTACAACCCGGTGCTCTTTCAGGCCGGTCGGCAGGTGATGTACGAGTACAACCCGATCCGCGTGCTGCCGGATCCGTCCGGTGCGTTCGATCGCCGGCTCTACCGCAGCATTTCCTGGGGTGCGCACGCTGAAATCATCGTGCTCGACACGCGTTCGTACCGCGATCCGCGCTACCGGGCCGATACCGAAGGACAACCGAAGACCATGCTGGGCGCGGCCCAGAAGCAGTGGTTCAAGGAGCGCCTTGCCCGGTCCCGCGCCACGTGGAAAATCGTCGTGAGCTCGGTGCCGCTCGCGTCCGCCGGCGGGAACGAGCGCGATCCGCAGAAGCGGATCTACCGTGACGCCTGGTCCAACGTCGAGGACGACAATCCGTACGGGTACGAACGCGAACTCCGGGAAATCGCCGGATTCATCCGCGAGCGCGGCGTGCGCAACGTGCTGTTTCTGACCGGGGATCATCACTACACCAACCTCTATTCGTACGACCCGGACGGCGACGGCGTGCCGGATTTTCACGAAGCGAACGTCGGACCGCTGCGCGCCGGGCCCAGCCGCGGCCGGGCGCTCGACAAGTCGCTCAATCCGACGGTGCTGTACACCGACGCGGGCAAGGCGACGTTCGTCTACGGCCATCTGACCATCGATGGCGCGAGCGGGCGCCTGACCGTCGACATGCGCGGCGTCGACGGCCGGTCGTTTCCCGGCGCGCGGCTCGCGCTGGATCCACGTTAACCGATCCTTCCGGAAACAATCGCACGATGACCGTACTTCTCAACCTGCTGGCCGCCGTCGCGCTCCTCGTCTGGGGCACGCACATCGTGCGCGGCGGCGTGCTGCGCATCTACGGCGCGAACCTGCGCGCGGTGCTCGCGGCGAGCGTGAGCAACCGCTACAAGGCCTTTGTCGCCGGACTCGGCGTGACGAGCCTGATTCAGAGCAGCACGGCCACGGCGCTGATCACCACGGCGTTTGTCGGATCGGGGCTCATCGCCACCGCGCCGGCGCTCGCGATCATGCTGGGCGCCGACGTCGGCACGAGCCTGCTCGCGGTGGCGTTTTCGTTCGATCTCTCGTGGCTGTCTCCGCTGCTCATCATCATCGGGGTCGCGCTGTTCCTGATCCGGCGCGGCTCGCGGGCGGACCGCGTCGGGCGCATCCTGATCGGGCTCGGCATCATCATCCTCGCGCTGAAAATGATCGTCGATGCGACGCAGCCGCTCAAGCACGCCGAGGGCGTGAAGGTGCTGTTCGCGACGCTGACGGGCGACGTGCTGCTCGACATGGTGGTTGCCGCGGCGCTGACCGTGCTGTGCTATTCGAGCCTCGCCGTGGTGCTGCTGATCGCGGCGCTGACGGCCGCGCTGATTCTGCCCCCGGAAGTCGCATTCGGGCTCGTGCTCGGCGCGAACCTCGGCGGCGGCGTGCTGGCGATCCTCGCGACGCTGCGGTCGACCAACGAGGCGCGCCGCGTCGCGCTGGGCAATTTCATGTTCAAGCTCGTGGGCTGCATCGTGCTCGTGCCGATGCTGGGCATCGCCGGCGGGTGGGTCGCCACGCTCGATGCGGCGGTGCCGAAACAGGTGGTCTATTTTCATCTGATGTTCAACGTGCTGATCGCCGCCGGCTTTCTGCTGTTTACCGAGACGATCGCGAAGTGCGCGGAGAAACTGCTGCCGTCGGCGCCGCGCGCCGGGGACGACGCGACGCCGCGGTATCTCGATCCCGTGGCGCTCGATACGCCGTCGCTCGCCAATTCCTGCGCGGCGCGCGAGGCGCTGCGCATCGGCGACATCGTCGAGACGATGCTGAAGGGGACGCTGACGGTGCTGGAATCGAACGACCTCGCGCGCGCCGCCGAGATCCGGCGGATGGACGACAACATCGACACGCTGTACACGTCGATCAAGCTCTACCTCACGCAGATGAGTCGCGAGGCGCTGGAGGAACGCGAGAGCCGGCGCTGGACGGAGATCATTTCGCTGACGATCAACCTCGAGCACGTCGGGGACATCATCGACAAGAACCTGCTGGAACTCGCGGAGAAGAAAATCCGCAAGAACCTGACGTTCTCGGACGCGGGGCTCGCCGAAATCCGCGACATTCACGGGCGCGTGGTTTCCAATCTGCAGCTCGCGCTCAACATCTTCATCGATCCGGATCTGAAAAGCGCGCAGAAACTGCTGGCGGAAAAGGAGCAGTTGCGCGAACTGGAACGCACCTACGCCGACAACCATCTGAAGCGCCTCGCCGACAACACGACGCAGAGCATCGACACGAGCGCGCTGCACCTCGACATCATCCGCGATCTGAAGCGCATCAATTCCCATATCTGCGCGGTCGCGTATCCGATACTCGAACAGGCCGGCGTGTTGCTGTCGAGCCGGCTGCGCGAACCCCGGTGAACGGTTGTTGACCGCGTGCGTCGCCCGTGTCCGTCCGGTGTCGCCGGTGCGGCGCGCGGGCTAGGATAGCGGCCATGCCGGCCGATGTGACCGCGTGGGTGCTGCTCGGGGCGCTTTTTCATGCGTGCTGGAACGCGCTGCTGAAGGGCAGCCGCGCGCGGCTGTTCGATATCGTCGGCATGAACGTGGCGGCGGCGGTCATGGCCGTGGTGGCGCTGCCGCTGCTGCCGCCGGTCCATGCCGCGTGCGTGCCGTGGCTGCTGACGTCCATGGTGCTGCAGGTGATTTACTTCGCCGGTGTCGCGCAGGCGTACCGGCTGGGCGACCTGTCGCAGGCCTACACGATCATGCGCGGTTTCGCGCCGCTGCTGGTGGCGCTTACCGGTATCGCGGTGCTGGACGAGCGGCTGTCGCCGGCGGGCCTCGCCGGCATCGTGTGCATCGCTTCCGGAATCATGCTGCCGGCGCTGATCGGCGCGAACGGCGTTGCGCGGCCCGGCAAGGGGACGATCGCGGCGTTATCCACCGCCGTCGTGATCGCGGCCTATACGCTGGTCGACGGCATGGGGGCGCGGCTGTCCGGCAGTCCCGTCACGTATGGCCTGTGGCTGTTTCTGCTGCATGCGATTCCGATCGCGGCGTATGGACTTTTTCGCGATGCGCGCGGCCTCGTCGCGCACGCGCGCGCGCATTGGGCGAGAGGCGCGGGATGCGGCGTGCTGATGGTCGGGTCCTACGTGATCGCGTTGTGGGCGATGACGCGGGCGCCGGTCGCCGCGGTGGCGGCGCTGCGGGAAACCTCGGTCGTGTTCGCGGCGATTATCGGCGCCGTGGTGCTGAAGGAGCGTTTCGGCGGCTGGCGCGTGGCCGGCGCGGCGCTGGTCGCCGCCGGTGTGGTGGCGTTGCGGTGGTAGAGCGTTATCCCGGGTAAACCTCGAATTGAATGGCGTCGGCATTGCATCCCAGCGCCGCGGCCATTTTTGCGAGGTTGTCGTCCGTCAGCGGAGACACCTGGTAGTCGGCATCCAGTCCTTTCGAAGAGATGAATGCCGATGCCTTTGCCTGCGAGACCCACGTTACCACCGGGTCCGGTGTCACCCCTTCCACTTTGCGGCACACCGGAACCCCGTCGGCTTTGGCTACGATCGCGAACATGTTCTTCCTCCAGCCCGTTTCTTTTTAGACTACCTGCATCCGCGGGTTTTGTGAACCGTCTCCGCTACAGGACGTTGCGCCCGCGCCCGGAGAGTTGGAAGCAGCGGCCAGGCACCGACTGCCGAGGTTCTCGGGCGGTTGCCGGTGGCGGGTTCGTAGGAAATATTCTTGTTTAAAAACAATCACTTAATGATATTTCCACGCCGACCGCGGAGCTTTTTCTATTTCGCACGTCCGGCTAGCGGTGGGTGGCTTCGGCGTGCAACGTGAGCCCCAACGCGCCCATTACCTTGAGTATCGTGTCGAAGTCGGGGCTGCGCTCTCCTGAAAGTGCTTTGTAAAGGCTCTCTCGAGAAAGTCCGGAATCGCGCGCCACCTGCGCCATGCCTTTCGCGCGCGCGATGTTGCCGAGGGCCTTCGCGATAAAAGCCGCATCGCCGTTGGCTTCTTCAAAGCAGGCCTCAAGGTATGCGGCCATTTCCTCGGGAGTCCTCAGATGTTCGGCGACGTCGTAGCGAGTGGTTGCTGTTTTGGCCATTAACATTACTCCGAGAGCTTGCGCGCAACGCGTAATCCGAAATCGATCCGCAGTTCCTAAACGCCTTACCGCACCTCCATTACATCGCCACCACTGCCCTGATCAGCGACAGGAACTGGCGGCGCGCGTGCATTTCGTGACGACGATCGTACACGCCCGCTGGCGTGCGCGCCAGTGGGCATTCGGATTGGCTCGGCGGTTCCTCACTAGCCGCGTGAGGTGTGTTGTCAGCCGTTACCATGACATTTCACTTGGAATTGGCTTTTCCAACTGCGCTCAAGCTTTTCGACGCGACACCGAAAATATTGGCGCATCGACGACGCCTGAATGACGAGGAAGAAGACGACATGGTCGGTTTGAAACGAGTAGACGCACACTTGGCTAAAGGGCTTTGCAATCTCGGCCGCCCGGCGCCGGATGTAGGCGTGACGTTCCTCCCGTGGGAAATGCTGGTAGATCAGGAGCGAGCAATTGTCCGAGAGAAACGTCCGAAGATCTGCCCAATAGAGATACTTTTGCGAACGCTTTCGGCCGACAGGTACTGACGGCACTTCGAGTCCATTGTCGGGATCAAAGAATAATAGCTGCGCGTCGCGGAGAGCAGTGTTTGCTTCAGCGAAATATTTGACGCGCTTTTTGCGATCCTCATCGAGGACGGGCGCAAAGAATGCGGCGCCAGGCAAAATACCCGAGTCCTCCACCAATGACACGTCGCGCCGTCTGTGGTCGTGGACTATTTCGCGCATCGCGTCGAAGGTTTTCGGGTCGAAGTTCCTCCATGTCTCTGGTTTATCCAGATAGCTCAGGAATCGTCCGTCAGTCCGGCCGTCGTCGGGCGTCAACATCCAGCAGACGCCGCACGTAAGCTCGCCTTCCCCGGTGAGGGTTCGAATCAGGCCGTACTTCCGATAATCGTTTATGTCACCGACGTACTGATTTTTCACGGCGTTTGGTAACGGCTAACGCAGAGTTTTTTGGACGGCGTAGCGGGGCCGCGCGAACGTGGTAGCCAACGGTGCCACCCCCGGAACTTGATGGAGGCGAGGCGCGTCATGGCGTCCTCTGTAGGGTTCCAACACGCTAGTACCAACGCTCATACTTGTTCCAAGTGCCAACGACCTTTGATCCTTTTTTGAGATTGCACTGTGCGCAAAGCAACTGAAGGTTCGTTACGTCATTCAAGCCGCTTTTCTGAAGCGGAATGATGTGGTCAAAATGATCATCGTTCTGCAGGGATACCAGTCCAGTAAGGTCGCGATTGCAGGCGACGCACCTACCCCGATCACGGAAGTAAACAGCACGTCTGGCCCACTCCGGTATTGCGACCCGCCGTAACACACCTACCGAGGCCAAATGTCGTCGATGTTTCTCTTCGACTGTTTGCGGCTCAACATGTGACAGTGCTGCGGAGGCATAGTGATTTAAATGCGCGAGCAGGGAGCGGTTGGAAAAGAGGAGAAAGAAGACCTCATTGGCCAAATGCTCAAGGAGGTCAGCTAACTCGCCGCTTTCGAAGAGATCGGAGTAGTACTCACTAGCATCGTCTTCGGTGATGTCACCAAGTTTCGTCCCACGTTCTTTCAGCCATGCCTTAAACCCCGGGACGGAGAATCCGTGATGCCGAAGCGCTTCGTCTATCCACAGGTCATGACCCTTGACCACGACTCCATCAATCGCAATGTCATCGATATGCTCGTATGCCAACGATCGGATTATGTGCTCCGCCAGATCGTGAAGAATGCTCCACTTCGGGAACGGAGTTGGCAGGAGAGAGCTCTCGCGGTCCTCGTGCCAGTCGTTAAGGTTCCGCAGAAACGGCACTGTTTCCTTGAGTACATTATCGATAACATAGGCGTAGTAGTATGTTTCGTAGTACGCCATCGTTTGCAGTTCTCGGAACACGTGTGCGATCCGCTCAACGTCGCGCTTACCGGCGCGCGGCAGAACGGCTGCGCGTCCGGCGCAGCAGCAGGTTATGCCGCTCGGAATTCATCGGATGGTCAGCACGATCGCAATGCAGGACAGCAACGCCGAGGTGCCTGTTGCCCACATGAGTGCCGTGCAACGTGCTGAAAGGTGACCGACGGCAACAGAAATGTGTTGGAGTTGATCAGCGATCTCCTTCATAACCCTTACTTGATCGGTCTCGGTCGCCGCAAGATTCTCAATTCGCTTTGTGATAGCTGCGAGTTGGGTTTTCACTTCGGCGTGCGGGTCAATAGGTGGTGGCCTCGACTTGGAAGACCACTTGTCATAAATATCCTTCGCGGCGCAGGCGATTTGCGTGCCCAAAGTAAGGATCTTCGACCAACGTAGTTTCGATACTGCTGCTAAAGCTGAGGTGGCAGCCATTTGTTCTCCATGTTCCAGTGGCTAACCGGCATAACTAGATTTACACGTCAGAAGTGCCGGATAACCCGGTCGCGCTTGGCACGCAAATTGTTTTATTTCAATGACTTGCGTTAACATCCTGTATGTGTGCACAGGCACAACCCATCCCCCAACCCCGGCAGCACTCCGCCCCTCAAGTCCGTTCGACAACTCGACCTGGCGCGTGAATGAATTCGCTGCCGGCACTCCAGCATACGAACGGGGAACGCGTACGTCCACCGGGTGTGCGCCATGGATTCGATGGCGCCCCGAAGACGAATCGTAACCCTCCGAGTGCCGGATTCTGCATCTGAAATTCCCACTGCTGCTACCGACACAGCCAAATGCAATATGCTATCGCAAATAAATTGGTTTCGGCCTTGAGAGCGAGCAGGTCGGCGCGTCGATGGGCGTGCGTAACATTACTGGGGAGGCAGGATGCAACAGGGTCAGGCGGTCAGGGAAGAGGGATGGGCGCCGGGTAAGGTTTTGAGCGCGGACGCACGCGCGGCGTTTGATACACGGGGGTATCTGTCGCCGGTGCCGTCCATCGGGCGGGATCGAGCCGCCGCATTGCGGCGGGAAATCGAGCGTGTCGAACGCATGAACGGAGGCGCGTTGCCGCGACACGTATTGCTCAAGCCGCATCTGTTGTTTCCCTGGCTGGACGCGGTGATTCGCGACCCCTGCATTCTCGACCCGGTGGAGGACATCATCGGTCCCGACATTCTTTGCTGGTCGTCGCGGCTGTTCATGAAAGATCCGAACGATGGCGGGACGCTCGCCTGGCATCAGGATCTGACCTATTGGGGGCTCGACGTCTCGCAGACCGTCGTTACGGCATGGGTGGCGATTACGCCGGCTCCGCGCGTATCGGGTGTCACGAAGGTGGTGCCGGGTACGCACCGCAAACTGGTGCGTCATCAGGAGGGGAAAAAAAGCAGCATGCTGCAGCGCGGGCAGGAAATTGCCGTGGACGTCAATGAAGGCGATGCCGTGTACATGGAGCTCGCCATCGGCGAAATGTCGCTGCATCATGGGCTGATTTTTCATGCGTCCGACGAAAATCTCGGGAACGACCGTCGTATCGGTTTTGCCGTTCGATACATTCCCGCGAGTTTGAAGCCGTTGCCCGGACTGCCCCGCGATCATGTGTCATTGGTGCGCGGTACCGATACCTTCGGGCATTACGATCATGAGACCGCGCCGCAGGCGGAGTTGTCTGCGGACGCGGTGGCGCATCACCGTATGGTCAGCGAGCGCTACAAGGAAATTCATGATTTGAGCGCGAACAGGCATGTGGCGATGACGGAAAGCTGAAACGACAACCGGGCGAGAGGAGCGGCAATGAAAGTGACGGTGAACAAAATGCTGGAGGCGGGTGTTTTTCTGATGGCGGTCATGGCATTTTCTGCGCAGGCGCAGGATTGGAGCCCCGGAAAGCAGGTGGAACTGATCGTGCCGGCAACGGCCGGAGGGTCTCTCGACTTCAGCGCGCGCGCTGTGGCGCGTATCTGGGAGTCCCTGAAACTCGTCCCGGTTTCCACCATAGCCAACAAATCCGGCGGCGGCCACGCGGTGGCGTACAGCTATCTCGCGCAGCGTTCCGGCGATCCGCACTTTGTCAGCATTACGTCGCCAACGTTGGTGACCGGGCAGATCACGGGCCGATTGCCGGCGGAGCATCGTGAACTGACGCCCCTTGCGATACTGACAACCGAATATATTGCGTTCGCGGTCAAGGCGGGATCTTCGGTCAAGTCGGCGGCTCAATTGATCCAGCTGCTCAAGGAGAAACCGGAGTCGGTGACGGTGGCGCTGGGCAATGCGCTCGGTAGTACCACGCATATTGCATTGGGTTTGCCCTTGCAATCGGCGGGTGTGGATGTCGGCAGAATCAAGCTGGTCGCTTTCAACTCGTCAAGCGAGGCATTGACGGCGCTGATGGGCGGACACGTGGATGTGGCGGTCGCCAGCACCGTAAGCGTCGTGCGGCAAGCGGAGCAAGGCGCCGTTACCCCGATCGCCGTGAGCACCACCAAGCGGCTGGGCGGCGTTTTCGCGAACGTGCCCACGTGGGAGGAGCTGGGCATGCGTGGTGTGTTCGAGAACTGGCGCGGCATGATCGGCGCGCGGAAACTGGCGCCCGCACAGACGGCGTATTGGGGCCGCGTGTTCCAGCAGGTTGCGGAAAGCGAGGAGTTCCGCACGGTTGCGGCGAAAAGCCAGCTTGAAGTCCGTTACCGCGGCCCCGCGGAGATGCGCATATTTCTTGACGAGCAGCATGCGGAGTTGAGCAAGGTCATGCGGTATTTGAAGATCGTCAAGGAATAGGCGGGAAGGGAAAAGAGAGAAGGGGTCGCGAAGCCCCTTTTCTTGCGTCCGTCGTGCGGCGGGCTGACGCGTTGATCACCTGGGAAATCGGATTCGCTGCCGGCACGTCAGCATACGAACGGAGAAGGCGTACGTCTACCGGGTGTGCGCCTTTAATTTGATGGCGCCCCGAAGACGAATCGAACGTCCGACCTGCCCCTTAGGAGGGGGCTGCTC
>CAZMBS010000003.1:0-48783 GCA_964564295.1 uncultured Streptomycetaceae bacterium | reverse complement strand
GTCGAAGTCGCGCAGCTGGGGCAGATGCTGATCGTAGTTCGCCGCCTGGATGAAACCGGCGCGCGATTTCACCGCGAGCGGGCTCGGCTCGAGCTTGCCGAGGTTGTCGATGGCCTTCGAGACGTTGCCGTTGGGATCGCCTTCCTTCGCCGGAAGCTCGTACAACATGACCGGAACGTTCGCGTTGACGAGGTGCGCGGCGATCTGGGCGCCCATGACGCCGGCACCCAGCACTGCCGCCCTGCGCACGATAAAGGGTGCTGCGGACATGAGACCCTCCCCCCTGAAAGGCGAACCCATTCTAGCACGGGCACCACGCGCGGCAGCCCGGGCGACAGGCGAAAAAAAACCGGACGGCATCGCTGCCGTCCGGTGCTCCCTGATGCCCTAGAACGAATACGTGAACTGCGCGCTGAGTATGTTGACGTTGCTGTCGTAGTTGCCGATCAGGCCGCCGCGGCCCGCGGCCAGCGCGGGAGTCAACGACGGCGGACCGGAATTGTTCACCGCCGGATCCTTCACGAACAGATGCGCGTAGCCGAAGTCGATCTTCGCCGCCTTCGAAATCCGGTACTGGCCGCCGATGGAGAGCCAGAAGCGGTCCTCATCCGGCAGTCGCGGCGTGCGGTACGCGTCGGACGTCGGCGTCTGATCGTAGGCGATGCCGGCGCGCAGCGTCCAGTTCGGATTCAGGTGATAGTTGGCGCCCGCACCGACGCGCCACGTGTTTTTCCACTGGAACGGCGTGCTCTCCAGCACGAAGCCCGTGTTGCGCACGATGTTCAGCGTATGCACGCTGCTCCACTGCGTCCAGGAGATGTCCGCCATCAGGTCCCACTTCGGATTCAACTGATGGAAAATGCTCCAGGACGCGTTGGCCGGCAACTTGATATCGGCCGTGATCGGGCTGTCGCCGACCTGTGCCGCGGCGGCGGCGGCGAATATCGGTCCGGCCGCGCCGCCCAGTATCGCGTTCACGGCGGCGGGCCTGCCCGAAAACTGGGCGCTGCCCGACAGCGTATGGCTCACCGCCGACCGGTAGGCGATGCCGATGCGCGTACTTTTTCCGATGTTGAACATTGCGCCGACGTTCCAGCCCCACGAGTCGTCATGTCCGTCGATCTTGTTCGCGCCCTCGGTATTGAGCGGCACGCCCGGAATGCCGCCGGCCGACGCCACAAAACTGTAATTCACCGCCTTGGTCAGCACCGCCTGCGCGCGCTGCCAGTTGAGGCCGAACCCGAGGGAAACGGCATCGCTCAACTTGTACGCGACGCTCGGGTTCACGTTGACCGACTTGACCTCCGATTTGATTGCGTGAAACCGTCCCATCCAGTTGGCGTCGTATTCGGTTTTCAGGCCGAACGGCGCATTGATGCCGACGCCGACGAACCAGTTCGGCGTCAGCTGCCAGCTCAAGTAGGCGTTCGGCACGAACGCGAGGTCTCCGGCGTCGCCGCCGTTGCCGTTCAACGCAAAAGGCCCCCCGCCGACGATTGTGGAAAACGCCGGCGTGGTCCCGGTGTTGTTGAACTCCGCCGAAGGCAGTATCAGGTGCAACGCGCCCGCGGCCTGCCGGCCCTGCAAACGCGTCATGCCGGCCGGATTGAAATAGATCGTGCTCGCGTCCTGCGCGGATGCTGCCTGTCCGGCATAGGCATTGCCCATTCCGCTCGCGTTCTGTTCGATGAGCGCGAAGCCGGAGCCGATTGCCGCGCCGGAAGCCATTGCGCAGGCAACTGCCAACGGCATGATTTTAATCGCTTTTTTCATGACTCCCCCGAATGGACTGGTTGCTGGATGCGTTACCCGAACCACATCACAACATGCACCCTTGCTCGCATAACCATCATACGCCCCGCGGCATCATTTTCAATATTATCCGCGCGCTCATTCCGCCGGTTGTTGCGACGATACAACACGCGGCCGGCGCTCGCCGTCCACCGCCACGTACGTGAGCGTCGCCTCGGTGACCTTCACGCACTCTTCGCGCTCCGGGCGGCGTTGGGCATAGACCTCGACATCCACGGTAATCGACGTGCGTCCCACCTTGACCACATCCGCGTAGAAACTCACCACATCGCCGACGAAAACCGGCTGTTTGAACACGAACGAGTTGACGGCGATGGTCGCGACGCGTCCGCGCGCGAGGCGGATCGCCGGGATGCTGCCCGCGAGGTCCACCTGCGCCATGATCCACCCGCCGAAAATGTCGCCGGTGTGGTTGGCATCCGCCGGCATCGGCACCACGCGCAGCGTGGGTTCCTTTCCGGCCGGCAGCGTCGTCACGACTTCCCCGCGGGTCGTTCAGTGCCCGGCATACATGCCGTCGATTTCGGCGTTGAATTTCTCCATGACCTTCGCGCGTTTCAACTTCATCGTGGGCGTCAGCAAACCATTCTCCACCGTCCACGGATCGAGCGTCAGCGCGACGCGCCGCACCTGCGCGTAGCCCGGAAACTCCTTCAGCTGGAGCCCGATGCGCTCCACCGCGATCTCGGCGACCTGCTTCGACTGCACCGCGCCTGCGGCGCCCGCATCGAGCCCGCGCTCGGCCGCCAGTTTTTTCCAGTTGTCGGTATTGAGCACGGCCATCACGGCCAGATACGGCTTGCCTTCGCCGAGCATCATCACCTGCTCGAACAGCGGATCACGCATGATCGCGGCTTCCATGTCGGCCGGAGGAATCTTCTCGCCGTTCGACATGACGATGATTTCCTTGAGCCGGCCGGTGATGAACACGTGGCCCGCATCGTCGATGCGCGCGGTGTCGCCGGAATTCAACCAACCGTCGGGCATCATGATCGCCCGGGTCGCATCCGCGTTGTTCCAGTAACCCATCATCACGTTGGGTCCCTTGATGAGCAGCGCGTTGTTCTCGCCGATGCGGACCTGCACGCCCGGCACGGTTCTGCCCACGCTCGCCGGAAGATTGTCCTCCGGGCGATTGGCGCAGGCGACAGGGCTCGATTCGGTCATGCCGTACCCCTGCAACACCGGCAACCCGAGGCCGATGAATACGCGCGAAATCTCGGGCGACAGTGCCGCGCCGCCGGAAAGTGCCGCTTTCATGCGGCCGCCGAGCCGCGCGAGCACCTTGGACGCGACGAGCTTGTTGAGCAGGGGCCACAGCAGGAACGACGCCTGCCACGGTCCGCGGCCTTGCGCGTACTCGAAGCGCGCGTACCCCACGTTCACCGCGGCAAGAAAAAGCTTCTTGCGGACGGGCGGCCCCTCGTCCAGCTTGGCGCGGATCGTGCCCCAGATCCGCTCGTAAATCCGCGGCACCGATATCAGCATCGTGGGTCGGATGGTCTGCAAGTCCTCACCGAGCTGTGGAATCGAGCGCGCGTACGCCGTCGTCGATCCCGCCATGACCGTGAGGTAATAACCGCACGTGCGCTCGAACGTGTGCGACAGCGGCAGGAACGACAGAAACGTGTCGTCGTGGCCCACGGCCATGACCTGCAGGCAGGCGTAGGCATTGGAAACGATGTTGTCGTGCGACAGCATCACGCCTTTCGGCCGGCCGGTCGTGCCGGACGTGTAGACGATGGTCGCGAGCGCCTTGCCGTCGCGGCCGACGTGCCGCGTCTCGCCCCCCTGGTCGGGCAGCCACTCGCCGACGGACTGCAACCGGGGATCGCGTCCCTCGCCCGTCGGCGCGTTGATCGACAGAAAGCGCACGACGCCGCCGAGTTGTCCGCGCACATCGGCAAGCGCCTGCCACTGTTCGGGCCCTTCGAACAACATGACCTTGCAGCCGGCGTCGTTCAGGATGTACGCGACGTTGTCGGGGCGATCCTGCGTGTACAGCGGCACGACGACCAGTCCAAGCCCCATGGCCGCGACGTCGAACATCACCCATTCCGGGCAGTTGCGCAGCATCACGGCGACCCGGTCGCCGGGTTTCAGGCCGTCCTTCTCGAGCGCCGACTGCCAGCGCGCGACCTGGTGGTTCATCTGCGCCCACGTGACGTCGCGCCAGTTGGCATGCGCCTCGCTGTAGTACCGGTATGCCACGAGGTCCGGCGTGCGCTTCACGCGCTCGCGAAATATGCCGTCCAGCGTGACGGCTTCCGATGCCGGGACTACGTGCGCGGGTGCTTTGGTTTCAGACATGTCGGCCTCCTCCGCCTTGGGCGTCACTCCAGAAACAGATCCGTATAAAGCCGCGCGCCCGGAGTCACCGCGTAGCGGTCGAAGTCCGCGATGCCCTCCTCGCGCAGCACCGTCTCGTCGATGTAGAAGTTTCCGGTCGCCTCACGGCTGTCCCGGAGGAAAATCGCGTGCGCTGCGTCGGCCATGATGGCAGGCTTGCGGCTCGCCTTCAAGATCTCATCGGGAAAGTTCACGGCGATCGCGGCGGTCGCGATCGTCGTCCGCGGCCACAGCGAGTTCACCGCGACGCCGGCGCCCTTCAGTTCGGCAGCCATGCCGAGCGTGCACTGGCTCATCCCGTACTTCGCCATGGTGTAGGCAACGTGATCCTTGAACCAGCGCGCGTTCATGTTGAGCGGCGGCGACAGGTTCAGGATGTGCGGGTTCGTGCCCTTCACGAGATGGGGTATGCACGCCTGCGAACACGCGAACGTGCCGCGCACGTTGACCCCGAACATCAGATCGAAGCGCCTCATGGATGTCGCCAGCGTGCCGGTCAGCAGGATCGCGCTCGCGTTGTTGACCAGCACGTCGATCCCGCCGAAGGTCCCGGCAGCCCGTTTCACGGCGGCCTGCACGGCGGCATCGTCCCGCACGTCGAGCTGCAGCGCGAGCGCCTTGCCGCCCGCTGCCTCCACTTCCGCCGCGACGGTATGTATCGTGCCTTCGAGCTTGGGGTGGGGTTCCGCGGTCTTCGCGGTCACCACGATGTTGGCGCCGTCGCGTGCGCAGCGCAGCGCGATCTCGCGGCCGATGCCGCGGCTCGCGCCGGTGATGAATACCGTTCTCCCCCGCAGTCCCGACATGTCGCCCCCGAACCTGGTGTTTCCGATCGCTTCCCGCGTTGCTTCGTGTACTGCGCGTCGCGACGCTAGCCGCCCTGAAAGCGCGGACTGCGCTTTTCCACGAACGCCGTGACGCCCTCGCCGAAATCGCGCGTCGCCGCGCAGCGCGCAAACGCAGCCGTCTCCGCGTCGAGCTGCCGTGCGAGTTCGCTCTCCTGCGCGCGATTCAGCAGCGCCTTCGTCTCGGCGTACGCGCGTGCCGGGCCACGCACGAGCCGCTGCGCGAGGCTGCGGACCGTTTCGTCGAGCGCTTCCGCGGCGACGACCCGGTTCACGATGCCGTAGCGCGCCATGGTTTCCGCGTCGCACGCGTCCGCGAGCAGCAGCAACTCCATCGCGCGCTGGTAACCGGCAATGCGCGGCAGAAAAAAACTCGCGCCGCCGTCGGGACTCGTGCCGATACGGCTGTACGCCATCGTAAACTGCGTGCCCGTCGCGGCAACCACCAGGTCCGCGGCCATCATGAGACTCATGCCCGCGCCCGCCACGGCCCCGTGCACCGCGGCCACGACCGGTTTTGCGGCGCGGCGCAGCGCACGAATGCCGCAGTGCAGTTCGCTGGCGAGATCGTTCACCATTTCCGGCGCGCGCGCGAGATTCGCCCGGAACGCGCCGACGTCGCCTCCGGCGAGGAAAGCGGGCCCCGCGCCGCGCAGCACGGCGACGCGCGCGCCGGCATCCGTCTCCAAACGTTCGCAGGCAGCGCGCAGCGCGCGGATCATCGCGTCATCCAGCGCATTCATGACTTTCGGCCGGTTCAGCGTGACCGTTGCCACGCCGTCGGCAACGGCATACAGGACGCAGTCGCTCACGTCGACGGGTTCGGCTGGTGGCTCGCCTGCTCGGGCCACGCGGTGCGCCCGCGCAACGCCTCGAACGTGACGGGCTCCGTGGTCTGGTGGATTTCGGTCCTGCCGAAGTCCTTCGGAAAATCATCGACCATGATGACCTTGCGCCGCAACGCCTTCGCACGCTCCATCGCCGCCTTCTCGTCCGGCGTGATCACGCCCTTCGCGACCGCCTCGTCGACGATCTGGTCCGCGAATCGCGCGGTGATTTTCCCCTGCTCCCGGGCATCGCGAATTTTCGCGCCGATGGGTTCCGCCGCGATGACCGCGCGCAGCGCCGCTTCGATGGTCGCGATCGGATCGTCCGCGTTTTTCGAGATGAACACGCCCGCGGTCAGCCGGTCGCGCGACGGCCCCGGCACCATGAGCAGGTTGACGACCCGGCTCCCCAACGCGTCCGGCGGCGGCCGGAATACGCGGCCCCACGGAAATACGATGCGCTTCACCGACCACGCGATGAACGCATTCGGCAGGTTGTCGAAGAACCCGTAGAACGCCTCCTCGATCTGGTGCAACGCATCCTGCATCGACCAGTGCAGCAGCGGCAGATCCTCCCTCGGCCGGCCGTCATCCTCGTAGCGCTTCAGCGTCGCGGACGCGAGATACAACTGGGACAGGATGTCGCCGAGCCGCGCGGAGATGCGCTCGCGCCGCTTCAGCGAGCCGCCGAGCACGAACATCGCCACGTCGGAAGCAAAGGCGAAAGCACTTGAAAGCCGTGTGAGCTGCCGATAGTAGCGCCGCGTGTCGGCATCGCCCGGGGTCGACACGAATCGCGCGCCGGTAATCCCCATCCACGCCGCGCGCGCCTTGTTCGCGACCACGAACGCCACGTGCCCGAAAAATGCGGCGTCGAAGTCGCGCAGCGCCTTGCCGTGATCCTTCTCCTGCGTGGCCGTGATTTCCTTCAGCACGAACGGATGGCCGCGTATCGCGCCCTGACCGAAGATGATCATCGAGCGCGTGAGGATGTTGGCGCCCTCGACGGTGATCGCGATCGGCGTCTGCTGATAGGCGTGCGCGAGGTAATTGTTCGGGCCCATGCAGATGCCCTTTCCGCCATGCACGTCCATCGCATCGATGACGACCTTGCGGCCGCGCTCCGTCAGATGGTACTTGACGATCGCCGACACGACGGACGGTTTCTCGCCGAGGTCGATCGCGCCGGCCGTCATCTTGCGCGCCGCGTCCATCATGTAGAGGTTGCCGCCGATGCGCGCCATCGCTTCTTCGACGCCCTCGAAGCGCCCGATCGAGAGCCGGAACTGCTGCCGCACGCGCCCGTAGGCGCCGGTCGTCAGCGCGCACAGCTTCGACATCCCGGTTCCGTTGGCGGGCAGCGAAATCGACCGTCCCGCCGCGAGGCAGTTCATCAGCATCTTCCAGCCCTGCCCGACGTAATCGACGCCGCCGATCACGTAGTCCATCGGCACGAACACGTCCCGGCCCCAGTTCGGGCCGTTCATGAACGCCCCGTTCAGCGGCATGTGGCGGCGCCCGATATGCACGCCCGGCGTATGCGTGGGAATCAGCCCGAGCGTGATGCCGATGTCTTCCTTTTCGCCGAGCAGGTGAGCGGGATCGTAGAGCCGGAATGCGAGACCGAGCAGCGTCGCGATCGGCCCCAGCGTGATGTAGCGCTTCTCCCACGTGAGGCGTATGCCCAGCACGTCCTTCTCGCCCTGCCAGTCCCCGCGGCACACGATACCGAAATCGGGAATGCCGCCCGCGTCCGATCCCGCTTCCGGACTGGTCAGCGCGAAACAGGGAATCTCGAGACCCTTCGCGAGCCGCGGCAGGTAATGGTCCTTCTGCGCCTTCGTGCCGTAGTGCAGCAGCAATTCCGCCGGCCCGAGCGAGTTCGGCACCATCACCGAAACCGCCGCCGTGCCGGTATGCGTCGTGAGCTTCATGACGATTTCGGAATGCGCGAGCGCCGAAAAGCCCTTGCCGCCGTATTCCTTCGGAATGATCATGCCGATGAAGCCGTTGTCCTTGATGAACTGCCAGACGTGCGGGGGCAGATCGTGCAACTCGTTCACGACCTGCCATTCGTCGACCATCTCGCAGAGTTCGTTCACCGGGCCGTCGACGAAGGCCTGCTCCTCCGCCGTCAGCGCCGGCTTGGGATACGCGAGCAGCTTGTTCCAGTCCGGATTGCCGCTGAACAGTTCGCCGTCCCACCACACCGTGCCCGCGTCGAGCGCTTCCTGCTCGGTTTGCGACACCTGCGGCAGGATGCGCCGGAACAGCGCGAGCAGCGGAAGACTCACGAGCGCGCGTCGCACGGGCGTCGGATTGCCGATCAGCGCCGCAACGGCGAATCCCGCCCATAACGATGCGATCGCGGCTGCCGTCCATCCGGAATACAGCGTCAGCACGCCGAGACCCGCGGCGATGACCAGCGTCCAGGCGATCGCCGGGAAGCGGTGGTAGGCCAGGAACCAGAGCACCGCGAGCGCGGCAAGAATGACGAGCAGTGTGGTCATGTGACCCTCCCAGACTTCATGATGCCATCAAATCCGCGCGTGCCAAGGCGGGAAAAGAGCCTTGTGTCGGGCCGGCCGTCCGACGCCGGCGGCGCAGCACGCGACCGGAAAACCGGAAAATATCTGTAACGTATTGTTTTTATTATTTTTAATACGTTGCGCCGGCTGCGACATCGCACGGAATCACGCATAATCGCGAGTGATGGCCAAATCCCGCCCGACGATCGCCAAGACTACGCGGCCGAGCTTTGCCGGCGTGCTGCCGCGCGCACGCTTGTTCGCGTTGCTTGACCAGGCCAGAAAAAGTCCCGCCGTATGGATCACGGGGCCGCCGGGCTCGGGAAAAACCACGCTGGCGGCCAGTTTCCTGGAGCAGTGCAAAGCGCGTTCCCTCTGGTACCAGATCGACGAAGGCGACGCCGATCCGGCGTCATTTTTCTACCACCTCGGACTCGCTGCGAACGCCGCAGGCCGTCGAACCGCGGCGCGGCTGCCGCAGTTGACGCCCCAACAGCACGCAACGCTTCCGGCATTCGCGCGGCGATATTTTCAGGCGATGTACAAGCATCTCGGCGCGTCATTCGCGATCGTGTTTGATGGTTACCACGATTTGCCGCCGCAATCGCGACTGCATGAAGTCATGATGTGCGCGCTGACCGAGGTTCCGTCCGGCGGCTGCGTTATCCTGATCAGCCGCGGCGACCCGCCGGTCTCGATGGCACGCTTGCGGGCGAACCGGCAACTCGTGTCGATCGGCTGGAGTGAACTGAGGCTCTCGCGCGACGAGTCTGACGCGATTGCCGCGCGGCGCAGCCGCCGGCTCGCGCCGAAGGCGCTTGCCGCGCTGTACGACAGGACTCAGGGCTGGGCGGCGGGACTCGTACTCATGCTCGAACACACGCCCGAGGGCCACGCGCCCGGCGCGCCGCCGGATCTGACGACGCCACAACTCGTCTTCGACTACCTCGCAGGCGAAATTCTCGAGAAAACCGACGCGGAAGACCGCGACATCCTGTTGTCCACCGCGTACCTGCCACAGATGACGGCGGACATGGCCTGCGCGGTGTCCGGGCACGCCAACGCGGGCGAACGCCTCGCGCGGCTGCATCGCAGCAACTACTTCGTGTCGCTCAAACGCGCGACGCCACAACCGGTATACGAATACCACCCGCTGTTCCGCGACTTCCTGGTGTCGCGGGTCGCATCACTGCCACGCGAGCGGCGCAGCGCCCTGCAGCGACAGTCCGCGGAACTGATGGCGAACGAGGGATGGGTCACCGAGGCGGCCCTGCTCGCCCGCGCGGCGGGGGACTGGCCAAGGCTGCAAAACCTCATCAACGGACAGGCGCGCGCGATGCTGGATTCCGGGCGCGGCGAAACGCTCGCGCAGTGGGTGGAGGCACTGCCGCGTGAAATCCAGGAGCGCGACCCGTGGACGCTCTACTGGCTCGCTGTCGCCCGCATGCAGGCGTCTCCCCGCGCAAGCCGCGCCCTGCAGGAACGGGCCCATCGTTTGTTCCGCGAGCAGGGCACGCCCGATCCGCTGGGATTGCTGTTTTCCTGTTCGGGCGCCATGGACGCGATCCTGTATGAAGTCGACGATTTTTCGCTGCTCGACCAGTGGATCGCGGTCATGGAGGATCTGCTGTCGCGGTATCCGGATCTGCTGTCGGCGCAACTCGACGCGCGGCTCTCGTGCAGCCTGCTGACGTCGATGAGCGTGCGTCAGCCCCACCATCCGGACCTTGCACGATGGGTCGAACGCGGTTACCGCGCCTCTCGCGCGCAGGACGACCCCAACCTGCGCATGCTCGTGGACTGGCGCGTCGCCCTGAGCATGATGTGGGAAGGTCATTTCCCGAAAACCTGGGCCGTGATCGAAGGCATGCGACGGGTGGCCGCGGAACATGACGTAACGCCTTTCGCGCGAACGACGCTCTATCTCGCCGAAGCAAGCTATTTCATGCTGACCAATGACCGCGACTCCTGTCTCGCGGCAGTGCGGGCCGGCCTCGACATCGAGCGCGGTGAGGGCGTTCAGGTGCTGTCCTACCAATTGCTCGCCAATGGAGCCGGGGGCGCGCTCATGTCCGGGGATCCGGACACCGCAGAGTCGCTGCTGCAACAGTTCACCGCGCTGCAGGGCAGCCCGGCGCGTTTCGACCTCTGCCTCTTCCATCTGTTTTCGGCGTGGGCAGCCCTGTTGCGACGCGACAGCGCGCGCGCGTTTCAACAGCAGAAACTCGCGCTCACGATGGCGATCGAGGTCGGCTGTCCGACCTACGAAGTGCTGTGCCACGTGGCATCCGCGCTGGTGCTCTACGAAAGCGGCGAGGAGCGCCGGGCTTTCGCGCATTTTCAGCGGGTCTACGACCTCGCACGCCCCATCCACAGCCCGCTGATCCAGTTCATCGGACTCCTGAACTACGCCTACGTGAGCCTCGATCGGGCACGCCGTCCGCGTTCCGGATTGCGCGCGCTGCGATACGCGCTCGACATCGCGAAGCCGCGGCATTTCACGAGTTGCCTGCTGTGGCAACCCGGCCCGCTTGCGCGGCTCTGCAGCATCGCGCTGGAGCACGACGTGGCGCGTGAATTCGCGTCCCGCATCGTACAGGAACGACGGCTCGCGCTGGACGCCGCAACCGCAGCCCTGGTCGAATGGCCGTGGCCATTCCGCGTGCAGACTTTCGGCTCGTTCCGGCTGCTGCGGCACGGAACGGCAGTGTCGTTCACCGGCAAGGCGCAACGGCGACCGCTGGATCTGCTGAAGGTTCTGGTTGCCCACGGCGGGCGCGAGGTTCCCGAGGATCGCATCACCGAAGCGCTGTGGCCCCGCATTGACGGAGACTCCGCGCACCGTTCATTCACGACGACGCTGCACCGGCTGCGCCGGTTGTTCGGCGAGGACCGCGTTCTGCAACTGTCGGAGGGAAAACTCTCGCTCGACGGACGTTACGTCTGGGTGGACACCTGGGCTTTCGGACAGATCGTCGGCCGGCTCGGCCCCCTGATGCGACCGGCCGCCGAGGAACCCGACCTCGCACAGCTTCGAGAACTCGGGGAGCGACTGCTTGCCATTTACACCGGTGCGTTCCTCGCCAATGATTCCGACGCAGCATGGACGCTCCCGCTGCGGGACCGCGAACGCCATCGATTCGCGAGAACCGCTGGAGACCTCGCGCAGCGCTGCCTGGCATGCGGCGACGCAGGGCAGGCGATCGACTACCTCGAGCGCGCGCTGGAATCGGATCCCACGATTGAGTCGCTGTACCGGCATCTGATGACGGCATACGACCGTGCGGGCCGGCGCGCCGACGCCGCCGAAACGTTCGACCGGTGCCGGCGCGCGCTTGCCGCATACCTCTCCGTCGAGCCGGGACCGCAGACCCGCGCGCTGTACGATCAGGTTGTGAAGCCGGGCTGATTTTCCGGAAACGATCCCAACTCATTGATTTTGCTTTCTTTTTCCGGATGGGATGCTGCGGTGACCCATCCGTGACCCATCGGTAATCCATTCGCAACTCCGGACCCCCGATCATCCGACCCGTCGCGGTGCCGAGGTCCAGTCGGACGATACGGCGCTTCCGCGATCAACTTGGAGGATCTTTCATGACTGCTGCCCGAACACCAGATTGCGTACGCACTTCGCCGGAAAGAACACCCTTCCAACGCGCACAGGGATCGCCGCGAATCATCGCCGCCATGGGTCTTGCCGCCGGACTGCTTACGGGTTGTTACGTCGTACCGGTCAATCCCGACGGCTCGATCGCCACGTATCCGGTCGCCGGCGCAATCGTCACGCTGCCGCCGCACCCGGCACCGGGCGAGACGGCCGCAACGCGCCCGGCATTCCCGGCCACGTTGCCGGTGCGGCTCTATCCGGCGAACGATCTCGCCAACCAGACCGGCGTGCTCACCGGATCGGTCACGAACTACATGAATGGCAAGGGACGCTTCTCGTTCATCTACCAGGGCGAAACGCTGGTAGGTGAAGCAACGCGCGTCGCCAACGACGAGCGGCGCGGCCTCGCGAGCGCCCACGGCCCGCGCGGCACGTTCGCGCGCTGCGAGTATCAGATGAACGCGCCGAACATGGGTGCCGGCACGTGCGCGTTTTCAAACGGCGCGCAGTATCAGGTGCACATCGGCAGCTGACCGGCCCCGCGCACGGCACGCATCGCGCGTTCCGGTTGCCGTCGACCGGAATACGCGATGCGCTGTGCTACCATCTCCGCACTATCCCAGGCACGGGACCCTCCGTGGAAACCGCCGCCGCGACGCCGCAGCACAACGGTACCTTCGAAGTCAGCGCCGATGCGCTGATCGCACTTGTCCGCGGGCTCGCGCTCGAACTGCATCCCAACCGCGCCGGACTGCCCGCGTCGCTCGACAGCCGGCTCGAGCAGGACTACGGTTTCGACAGCCTCGGGCGCGTCGAACTCTTCGTGCGTATCGAGAAACGCTTCGGCGCCGGCCTGCCGGAATCCGTGATGTCGAGCGCCGAAACCCCGCGCGATCTGTTGCGCGCGATACTCGCGGCCGGCCCCGCGCGCGCCGGTCACGTCGCGACGATCGAGCGCGTCTCGGCGCTCGCCACCGAAGCGCAGACACCCGAGGACGCGACGACGCTGCCGGAAGTGCTCGCGTGGCACGTGGCGAAACACCCGCAGCGCCCGCATATCGTGCTGCAGGACGAGGCAGGCGCCGAGCGCACCGTGACCTACGGCGAACTCGATGCCGCCGCGCGCGCGATCGCCGCGGGACTGATCGAACGCGGGCTCGAGCCGGGACGCGCGGTGGCGATCATGCTGCCGACGAGCGTCGAGTATTTCTTCAGCTTCTTCGGAATACTGCTCGCGGGCGGCATACCGGTGCCGATCTACCCGCCGGCGCGCCCGTCGCAGATCGAGGATCACCTGCGGCGCCACGCGACGATACTGTCCAATGCGCTGGCGGGAATGCTCATCACGGTGCCGCAGGCGAAACCGCTGGCGGTGCTGCTGAAGCCGCGCGTGGAAACGCTGCAGCACGTGATGACGCCGGATGAATTGCTGCGTCCGGGCGGCGTGGCGTCGATCCATCGCGGCAAGCCGCAGGACATCGCCATGCTGCAGTACACCTCGGGCAGCACCGGCAATCCGAAAGGCGTCGTGCTCACGCATGCGAATCTGCTGACGAACATCCGCGCGATGGGCCGCGCGCTCCAGGTCACGCCGGCCGACGTGTTCGTGAGCTGGCTGCCGCTTTATCACGACATGGGGCTCATCGGCGCGTGGATGGGCAGCCTGCTGTACGGCTTCAAGTACCCGGTCATGTCGCCGCTCACGTTTCTGTCCCGGCCGGAGCGGTGGCTGCGCACGATCCACCGGCACGGCGGCACGCTCACCGGCGGCCCCAACTTCTGCTACGAGCTTTGCGTGCGCCGGATACAGGACGCGGACATGGCGGGCATCGATCTTTCCTCATGGCGCTTCGCGTTCAACGGCGCAGAGCCGGTGTCGCCGGACACGATGGATGCGTTCACAAAACGCTTCGCGCGCTGGGGTTTCCGGCCCGGCGCGATGGCACCGGTATACGGGCTCGCGGAAGCGACGCTGGGTGTCGCGTTTCCGCCGCCGCTGCGCGGCCCGGTGCTCGACCGCGTGGACAAGAATGCGTTCATGCGCGGCGGGCGCGCCGACCCCGTGCCGCCGGAGCACGCCGATGCGCTCACCCACGTCGCGTGCGGCCATCCGATACCGGGGCACCAGGTGCGCGTCGTCGACGATGCCGGACAGGAGCTTCCCGAGCGGCGCGAGGGTCACATCCAGTTCAGCGGGCCGTCGGTGACGAGCGGTTACTACCGCAACCCCGAGGCGACACGCAAGCTGCTGCACGGCGAATGGATGGACACCGACGACTACGGTTACATCGCCGCGGGTGACGTCTACATCACCGGCCGCATCAAGGACACCATCATCCGCGCGGGACGCAACATACACCCGTACGATCTCGAGGAAGCCGTCGGCAGCGTGGACGGCGTACGCAAGGGGTGCGTCGCCGTATTCGGCAGCAGCGACGCGCGTGCCGGCACCGAGAAAATTATCGTGCTCGCGGAAACGCGCGAAGCAGATCCGCAACGCCGAGAGGAAATAATAAATAAAATCAACGAGTTGTCTGTTTCCCTGCTCGGGATCGCCGCCGACGACGTGATGCTCGCGCCGCCCGGCACGGTACTCAAGACTTCGAGCGGCAAGATTCGGCGCTCCGCGAGCCGCGAGGTGTACGAGCGCGGCGGCACGACCGCGCGGCGCGCCGTGTGGCTGCAGGTCGCGCGGCTCACGTTCGCGGCGATGCTGCCGCAGTTGCGGCGCGTGCTGCGCGCGATCGGCGACCGGCTGTACGGCGCGTACGCGCTGTTGCTGCTCGGCACGATGGGCACGCTCGTGTGGCTCGCGTGCGCGCCGCTCGCGCGAACCGATCGGGCATGGCGGCTGAGCGGCGGCATGGCGCGCGCGTTCGCCGCGTTGACCGGGATGCGCCTCGACGTGCGCGGCATCGAAAACGTGCCGGACGCGCGCACCTGCGTCATGGTCGTGAACCACGCGAGTTACCTCGACGGCATCCTGCTTGCGGCGGCGCTGCCGCAGCCGAAATCCTTCGTCGCGAAAAGCGAACTGCTGGGCCACTGGGTTCCGCGCATATTCCTGCGGCGCATCGGCGCCGTGTTCGTGGACCGGCTCGATGCGCAGCGCGGCGTGGAGGACACCGGTCGCTTCGTCGAAGCCGCGCGCGCCGGCAAATCGCTGATCGTGTTTCCCGAAGGCACGTTCCGCCGGATGCCGGGACTGCTGCCGTTCCGCATGGGCGCGTTCGTCGTCGCCGCACAGGCCGGCGTGCCCGTCGTGCCGGTCACGCTGCGCGGCACGCGCTCCGCGCTGCGCGACGGCACCTGGCTCTTTCGCCGCAGCCGCGTGAGCATCACCTTCAGTGCGCCGATCGAACCCGCGGGCACCGGCTGGGACGCGGCGATCCGGCTGCGCGACAGCGCGCGCGCCGAGATGCTGCGGCTCTGCGGCGAGCCGGACCTCAGCGAAGAAACGGCCCTGCCGCCGAAACACCCGGCTTAGACTGCGGTTGCGCTCTCACCCTGGAGACCCCGATGATGAAATCCCTGCCGCTGGTCCTGATTCTGGCATCGGTATACCCTGGGGTATCCGCGCTCGCACAGGTCTATCCGTCGAAGGCGATCCGCATGGTGATCACCTACCCGGCAGGGGGCGGCTCCGATTACACCGCGCGACCGATCGCGGCACGCCTGTCGGAACGCTGGAACCAGCCGGTCGTCGTCGAAAGCCGCCCGGGCGGAAGCGCCATGATCGGCACCGAGTTCGTCGTACGGAGCCCGGCCGACGGCTACACGCTGCTGCTCAGTGCGTCGAGCGAAGTGTCCATGAACGTCGTGCTGTTCAGGAAAATGCCCTACGACCCGGTGCGCGATCTGCAACCGGTGACGCTCGTCGGCACGACGCCGCCGATCCTGCTCGCGCATCCGTCGCTGCCGGCTAAATCCGTGAAGGAACTCGTTGCGCTCGCACGCGCGAAGCCGGGTGCGTTGAGTTACGGGTCGATCGGCACCGGCACGCCGCAGCATTTCGCCGGCGAACTGCTGAAGACGACGTTTCGCATCGACATGGTGCACGTTCCCTACAAGGGCGCCGCGCCGGCGCTGATCGACGTCATCGGCGGCCACGTTCCGATCGCTTTGACCGCGCCGACCGTGTCCATTCCGCACGTCAAGGCGGGCCGGCTGCGCGGACTCGCGGTAACCTCCGCGCAGCGGTCCGGCGCGCTGCCCGAAGTGCCGACCATCGCGGAAGCCGGCGCACCGGGCTTCGACATCGTGCAGTGGTACGCGATCTGGGTGGCGGCGAAAACGCCGAAGGACATCCTCGACAAGCTGCACGCGGAACTCGTGAGCATCATCCAGTCGCCGGACTACCGTCAGCGGCAGCTCGACGCGGCCACCGACATCGTGGGATCCACGCCGGAAGCGTTGAGTGCGCGGCAGAAGGCGGACATCGAAAAGTACCGCAGGATCGCCGCGGCGGCGGGCATCACCGCCGAATAGCGCCCGTGTCCGGCGTGCTGGCACGCCGCTTGCTGAATGTATCCGTGGAAGCAGCCGAACGCGATCGTTCCCAGTGGCATGGCAAGCGATTTCCAGATTGTGCCGTTCCTGCTTCCACCAACATCTTGATCTTGCAGGCGTTTTTCAGGGCGCGTCGCCCGCGAAATATCTGCAGGATGCCGCCCGGTGTCGAGTCCCGCTGCACACGCGTGGAGCATTCGACAGCGTGACGCCGAAGTCCCGCACCGCCGGGACTTCATTGCGGGCCCGGAATACGGTTCCGATCACGCTAGAATACGCCGCTTCACCGTCATTCCAGGAGCAACGCAAATGGCTGTCTCGATGTACCCGATCTCGGTTCCCGTGTTTGTCCGCCACCTGAACGGCCTCGCCGGCTGCCTCAAGAAAGCACAAGCGCTGTACGCGGAAAAGAAATTCGACGAAACGAGTCTGCTGCATTACCGGCTGTATCCGGACATGTTCAACCTGGCGCGCCAGGTCCAGGTGGCAACCGATCACGCGAAGAACTGCACGGCGCTGCTCTCGGGCACGGATGCCCCCAAGTTCGAGGACAACGAAAAAAGTCTCGCCGATCTCATCGCGCGCGTCGAAAAAACCGTCGCGTTCCTGAACACGGTCACCGCGGCGCAGGTCGACGGCACGGAAGACAAGATCGTCAAGGTCAAGGTGCGCGACCAGATGACCGACTTCAAGGGCATCGACCTCCTGCTCAACCGCTCGATGCCCAATTTCTACTTCCACGCGACGACCGCCTACGACATCCTGCGGCACAACGGCGTGGAAATCGGCAAGCGCAACTTCATGGGCGCGGGCTGAGCGACATCAACCCACGATGCGGCGCACGCCCTTCATGCGCTGCACCGAGTCGCCCGCGAGGTGGGTCCAGATGACCGCGTCGCGGGCGAGTTTATCGACCCGCGGCGGCATTTCGGCCGCACCCGCGCCTGCGTGCAGGTCGAAATTGAGCGCGGTGACTTCCTGCACGGTGTCGGTGGCGAAATTCATGAGCAGGATGTTGGTGGTGGAATGCCCCTTCGCGCCCGCGTCGGTCTCGCCGGCGACGCGCAGCACGAACGCGCGCAGCGCTTCGGTCAGCATGTGCATGCGCGACAGCTTCAACTGCACGGACTGGTTGTCCCTGAAATAGCGGTGCTGCGGCCAGCGCGCGGCGACGTGCTGCATCGCGAGTTCCAGCGCCGCGTCGCAGATGCCGAGCGCGTTGGCGGACAGTTCGAGATCGCCGAAGGGCTGCGACGTGCCGGTGCGCAGATGAAATCCGCCGTTCACGGGACCCACGCGGTTTGCGTCCGGCACGCGCGCGTCGTCGAACACCAGTTCGCCATTCTGGTAGAAGCGCCAGCCGCTCTTGTTGTAGACCTTGCCCATGCGCAGACCCGGCGTGTCGAGCGTCACGAGAAATTCCGTCGTGCCGTGGGCCTGGTCGACCTCCGGATTCGTGCGCGCGGTCACAAAAAAGAGTTTCGCGACGCTGCCGTTCGCGATGAAGCACTTTTCGCCATTCAGTATCCATTCGTCGCCGTGCGGCTCGGCGCGCAGCTTCCAGCCCGCGCGCGGATCCTCTTCGGGAATCATCCGGTGATCGGAACCGGCATTGGGCTCGGTGCCGGCGTGGCCCAGCAGATAGAGGTCGTCCTCGACGAACGGCTTCAGGAACCGTTCCCGCTGCTCCGGCGAGCAGACGACCGACATCATGTGGCTCCACTTCCAGCACTGCGTGAAGGTCTTGCAAATCGCGCTGTCGCCCTTCGCAAGCTCGGTGATGACGAGCGCCTGCGTGACGGTGGAAATCGCATGGCCGCCGAGCGCCTTCGGCAGCACGGCGGTGCGGAAGCCGAGCTTCGAGCCGCGGCGGATGACTTCGGGGTCGAACGCGCCGTACGCATCGGGAATGCGGTCGCGTTCAACCGAAATCGGCAGGAGTTCCTCGCGCGCAAATTCACGGGCCTTCTGCTGCCAGGCGCGGGATTCCTCGGAAAGAATCGGATTCAACGGGAACTCCGTGCAATGCGGATCGCCGCGTACCCCCCGCCCGCCGTCGCCCTCCCGGTATGCGCGCGCATCGGTCCGGGTTATTCCTTGATGAGCCCGGAGTCCACCATCGCGCCGCGAAGCTGCGTGTAAAGCGTGCCGAGGCGCTGCACGGTCCCCTTGTGGCCGGCGAAATCCATTTCCCAGAGATTTTTCGCGACCTGGCCCTTCCACTCGTCGGTGCGCACCATCTTTTCGAAGACGCCGTCCCAGTACGCGATCTGGGCGGGACTGAGGCCCTTGGGACCGAGCACGAACCGCACGTTGGTGAACACCACGTCGTAGCCCTGCTCCTTCCAGGTCGGAACTTCCGCGAGCGGACCGTCGCCGCGGCGCGCGGAACTCACGCCGAGTATGCGCAGACGCCCCTGCCGCGCGGCGTTGATCGCGGTGGCCGCGGACATCGGCGCGAGGTCCACGTGCCCGCCCATGATCGCGGTCATCGCTTCCGCGTTCGCCTGGAACACGACGGTTTTGGCCTTGCGCGGATCCACGCCCATCGCGCGCAGCACGAGGGCCGCCGCGAGATGGTTGGTGCCGCCCACCGCGATGCCCACGCCGATCGCGAGCGACTGCGGATCCGCCTTCAATTTCTCCTGGACGTCGCGTGCACTCCGCAGCGGCGATTCCGGCCGCACGACCATGGTCATCGGCTCGCCGAACAGATTCGCGATCGGCGTGTAGTCGGTGTAGTTCACCTTGGTCCGGCCCTGCATGTGGGTCGTCATCAGGCTCATCGTGGAGACGAGGATGGTGTGCGCGTCGCCCGGTTTCTGGTCGAGATAACTCATCGCGACGCTCTGGCCGCCGCCGGGCTTGTTGACCACCACCAGCGGCGTCTCGACGAGCTTTGCTTCCTGCCCGATTCTCTGGATCAGCCGCGCGATCGTGTCGATTGCACCGCCGGGCGTCGTCGGCACGACGATTTCGACGGGCTTGTCCGGCTTCCACTGGGCCGCGGCGGGAAGCGCCAGCACGGCGCCGAGCAGTGCGGCAACACAGGTCAACTTCGACATGACTCTTCCTCCTTTACCGCCGTACTCGAGCCCTGCGCTCAGACCGCCGCCGCGATCGCGTCGCCCATCTGCGTCGTGCTCGACGTGCCGCCGAGATCCGGCGTCAGACTTTTACCCTCGGCAATCACGCGGTCCACGGCGGCGTCGAGCCATTGCGCGGCCTCGACCGCCTTCGGCTCGCCGTGCCGGCGGCCCAGCCATTCGAGCAGCATTTTCCCCGACATGATCATCGCGTACGGATTCGCGATGTTCCGACCCGCAATGTCGGGCGCCGACCCGTGCGTCGCCTGCGCCATCGCCTGCCGGTCGCCCGCGCAGAGTCCCGGCGCAAGCCCGAGTCCGCCGACAAGCCCCGCACCCTCGTCGGTAAGGATGTCGCCGAACTGGTTCGTCGTCACCACCACGTCGAAACGCTGCGGCGTCATCACGAGCTTGAGCGCCATGCCGTCGATCAGCACTTCCTCGAATTCCACGTCGGGATATTCGGCCGCGACCTTGCGGCATTCCTCCGCGAACATGCCGCAACACATCTGGAAGGTCGGCGCCTTGTGCGTGGCGGTCACCTTCCTGCGCCTGCGATTGCGCGCGATTTCGAACGCCTGGCGCGCCACGCGATTCGAGCCCTTGCGCGTGATCACCCGCATGCCGATCGAAATTTCGTCGTTGGGGCGAAACTCCCCGGTGCCCGCGACCACGACGCCGGCGCGCTGCAGTCCCTCGGTGGTTTCGCGCACGAACACGATGTCCACGTCCTTGTGCAGCGACGGCAGATTCGGGTACGAACGCACGGGCTTCACGCTCGCATAGAGTTCGAAGCGCTTGCGGATCGGCGGCGTGATCCACGTCGGGTCCTTTTTCGGGTACGCGCTGTGCCCGATCGGGCCCATGAGCCAGCCGTCCATGCGTTCGAGCGCCTCGATGGTCGACGGCGGCGAGGTGTGCCCCAGCGTTTCGTGCGCCTGGCGACCGATCGGCAGCGGATGCCATTCGAGCGCAAGCCCCGCTTTCGCCGCGGCAGCCTTCATGGCCTTCACGGTTTCGGGCACGACCTCGAGCCCGATGTCGTCGCCCAGCAGGATACCCAGCTTCAGCACGATGCTTCCCTACGCCGCGGCCTTGACCGCCGCCGCAGCCGGCCGTTCGAATCCCGCGAGCGCCTCCGCGATACGGAGTTTCTCGACGGCGTTGGACCCGCCGGAATGCAGGAACACGCGCGCATCATGCATGTACTTCGCGAGCGGCATGTCGAGCATGACGCCCATCGCGCCGAAACACTCCGTCGCGCCTTCGGTTGCCTCGTGCAGCGCCTCCGACGCATAGACCCGCGCGATCGACTGCAGCGGCAGATCCGTGAGGCTGCGATCCGCCACGGCGTCGGGATGATCCGCGGCCCAGGCCGCGGTGCGCACGAAGTTGCGCGCGACTTCGATTTTCACGGCAGCATCGGCAAGGATCGTGCCGATCGCCTGATGCTGGATGATGGGACGGGCGCCCTGCACGCGGATTTTCGCGTAGTTCACGCCCGCCTCGTACGCGGCGCGCGCGACGCCGACGTTCATCGCCTGCGTCTGCGGCGTGCCGCGGCCCTCGTGCATGGCCTTCAGCGGTGCGTTTGCGCCGTCGCCGAGCAGATTCTCGGCGGGGATCCGGCAATCGCTGAACGCGATTTCGCCGCCCGCGCCGTGATACCACCTCACGGTATCCGGTCCGCCGACTTCCCGCACGGCCATGCCGGCCGTGCCGGCCGGCGCGAGCAGCGTCACCAGGGCCCCGGAGCCCGACCGCGCCTGGATGACGATCAATTTCGCGAGCGGCGCGTTCTGCACGAATGCCGTCGTGCCGTTCACGATCCAGTCGCCGTTCGACTGGCGCGTGGCCGCCAGCCGGGCTGCAGGTTCCTCGGCGAGCGGCCGGTGGTACTTCCAGCCGAGTTCCGGATCGGGCCGGTGCGGCGCCATCGCCAGATGGAACGCGTCGTCCTCCAGAAACTTCGCGAGGTAGCGCGTGCGCTGTTCGGTCGTCATCATCTTCTCGAACAGTAGCCCGGCGACCGTCCAGGTCTCGGCCAGCGTGACCGCAATATTGACGTCGCCCGCCGCGAGCTCCTCCGCGACGAGACATGCGGTCAGCGCGTTGCCTCCCGCGCCGCCGAGCTCCTCGGACAGCATGACGCTGCGCAGGCCCATCTGCGCGGCCTGTGCGATCAACGCGAGCGGCAGCGGCTTGCTGAAGTCCTGCAGCCGGTCCGGATGCAGCACGACCGGCTTGATTTCACGCTCGACGAAATCGCGCACGGCCTCGCGAAATTCCTGTTGTTCGGCGGTCAGGTGCAGGTTGTACATGGCGAACTCCTTCTGTAACCGGTTGTTTCTTCTAGTGTTTTCTGACGGCCTTCATGCGCTGCACGGAGTCGCCGGCCAGATGCGTCCAGATGACCGCGTCGCGCTCCAGTTTTTCGGCGGCAGCGTTCAGCGCGGACACCCCCGCGCTCGCATGAATGTCGAGGTTCAACGCGGTGACCTCCTGCAGCGCGTCGGTTGCAAAGTTCTGCAGCAGAATCGCGTTGTTCGCGGCGCTCGACACCTTCGCATTGCCTTCCGCGGCGACGCGCATCACGAACGAACGCAGCGCCTCGGTCATCATGTGCATGCGCGACAGCTTCAGCTGTATGGTCTGGTTGTCCTTGAAGTAACGGTTCTCCGGCCAGCGCGTGCCCACGTGTTTCATCGCGAGCTCCACCGCCGCGTCGCAGATGCCGAGCGCGTTCGCGCCCAGCTCGAAATCGCCGAACGCGCGCGCGGGGCCGTTGCGCACCGCCGAGCCGCCGTTCACCTCGCCCACGACATTCGCGTGCGGCACGCGGCAGTTCTCGAAAATCAGTTCCGCGTTCTGGTAGTAGCGCCAGCCGCTCTTGTTGAACACCTTGCCGATGCGCATGCCCGGCGTGCCGACCGGCACCGCGATCACGGTGCCGCCCTCCTTCTGCGGCACGTTGGGGTTGGTGCGCGTGCTGATCAGAAAGAGCTTCGCCACGCTGCCGTTCGCGATGAAACATTTCTCGCCGTTCAGCACCCATTCGTCGCCGTCGCGCTCGGCGCGCAGACGCCATCCCGCGCGCGGGTCCTCCTCCGGCGGCAGCCGGTGGTCCGAGCCCGAATTGGGTTCCGTGCCGGCCTGCCCCAGCAGATAGGTATCGTCCGCGACGAAGGGCTTCAGGAACCGCTCCTGCTGCTCTTTCGTGCACGCGCCGGCGATCAGATGGCTCCACTTCCAGCACTGGCTGAACGTCTTCGCCATCGGGCTGTCGCCTTTCGCGAGTTCGATGATGATCAGGGCCTGCGTGATCATGTCGATGCCGTGACCGCCGAGTTCCCTGGCGACCACCGCCGTGCGAAAGCCGAGCTGCGAGCCCTGCCGGACGATGTCCCAGTCGAAAGTGTCGCGCGCGCCGGGTATCCGGTCGCGTTCGAGCGAGCGCGGCCGCAGCACGTTCTGCGCGAATTCGCGCGCCTTCATCTGCCATGCGCGCTGCTCGTCGGTTATTGCGATATGCATGCGTTTTCCCTCCTGCCGCCCGCGCGGCGCATCATTCCGCCCGGATATCGGCGGACTTCACGACTTTCGCCCACTTGGCGATTTCCTTGCGCATGAATCCGACGAACTCGTCCGGCGAACTCACGACGGGCTCGTTGCCCGATTTCAGGAGCTTCTCCCGAATGTCGGGCGTGTTGAGCCCGCGCCGGGCTTCCTCGTGTAGCCGGCGCACCATGTCCGGCGCAAGTCCGGCCGGCGCGTAAAACCCGTACCACCCCGCCACGCTGTAGCCCGGCACGCCGGCTTCCGCGATGGTCGGCACCTGCGGCAATTCCGGGAAACGCCGGTCGCCGGTCACCGCGATGGGGCGCACCTTGCCGAGCTGGACCGGGCCGACCAGTCCCGTCGTGCTCGCGAACACGAAATCGATTTCGCCGCCCATGAGCCCGATGATCGCCGGACCCGCGCCCTTGAACGGTATGTGCAGCCACTGGATGCCGGTCATCGACTGCAGCAGTTCGCCGGCGAGGTGGTTGATGCCGCCCGAACCCGACGAGCCGTAGGTCAGCTTCCCCGGCCGGGATTTCGCGAGCGCGAGCACCTCCTTCAGCGTTTTCACCGGCACCGTCGGATGCGTCGCGAGCATGAACTGCCCCGCGGTCAGCAGCGAGATGTATGTGAAGTCGCGGAACGGATCGTACGCGAGTTTCCGGCGCACGCTCGGATTGATCGAGAACTCCGGTGCGGACGTCATCAGCGTGTAGCCGTCGGGCGCCGACTTCGCCACGAGTTCGGCGGCAAGCACGCCCGCGGCGCCCGGCCGGTTCTCGACGACGAACGAACCGCCGATCTGCTCCGAGAGCTTCTGCGCGAGAAACCGCGTAACGGCATCGACGCCGCCGCCGGGCGCGAACGGCACGACGATGCGAACCGGGCGCGCGGGCCACGGCTGCGCGGCCGCCGGAAGCGCCGCCGCGAGCGCGACGGCCGCGAGCAGCGCGTGCGCGCGCGTCACTCGACGCCTTCGACCAGCCGCAGGTCGCGTTCCGCGCCGTCGCCGAGCGCCTTCAACGCCTCCTGGTAACCCGGGCTGTCGTGCACCGCCATTGCCTTCTGCACGCTGTCGAATTCGATCACGACGCAGCGCTGCATGAGCCCCGCTTCGTACACCTTCGTCGGATTGCCGCGCACAAGAAACTTCGCCCCCGCGGCCTGCATGACCGGGCCCGCGAGCTTCGCGTACGCCGCGACCTTGTCCGCATCCTTCACCGAACGGAAAAAATTGATCCAGTACCCTTTGGCCATTTGACTGCTCCTCCCGGAATTGATGTGGGTGCTGCAAAGACAAGCATGATAATCGCGCGCGGGTCCGGATGGAAACGGCAGCGCGCAGCGTGCGATACCCGACGATTCCGCAACATGGACCTCCCGGGAGCGCGCGACGGCAGCCCCGCGTACGTCCACAGTCCGTTCCAAATCAGGGGGTTGTACTTTTTTGCGAAGGGGCGTACTCTGCTGCGGCAGTACCCAGAGCCACAGGAGAGTCCACGATGCTCGGTCTTGCCCGGTCCGCCCGCAACCACAACCTCAAATTCACGCACCGATCCGCGGCGTCCCGCCGCGCCCACGCGGTGTCGCGCGAAGCGGAAAACGTCGCGGTACCGGTGTACCAGGAGGAGCTGTGGACCGCCAAACAGCGGCAGGCGAGTCCGCTGCACGAAGTCGCGTACCGCGCCTGCTTCAAGCCGCAGCTGCCGGCCTATTTCATCGAGCGGCTCACCGAGCCGGGCGATACGGTGTACGACCCGTTCAGCGGGCGCGGAACGACCGCGGTCGAGGCCGCGCTGCTCGGACGGGCAGTCATCGCGAACGACGTGAATCCGCTGTCGGCCATCCTCACGCGGCCGCGGCTCGAAGCGCCCAACGTCACGGAAATCGACGTGCGGCTGCGCACGCTGCGGCTCAATGCGAAGCTGCAGGCCGACATCGACCTGTCGATGTTTTTCCACCGCGACACGGAACGCGAGCTCCTGAATCTGCGGAACTACCTGCTGCGCCGTCGCGAAGACGGCACGGAGGACAGCGCGGACCGCTGGATACGCATGGTGGCCACCAACCGCCTGACCGGCCATTCTCCCGGCTTTTTCTCGGTCTACACGCTGCCGCCGAATCAGGCCGTCACGCCCGAGAACCAGATCCGGATCAACGAGAAACTCGGCCAGGAACCGGCCTACCGCGACGTGCGCGCGCTGATTCTGCGCAAATCGATGCAGTTGCAGGCGGCGCTCAACGCGGGCGACCGCTGGCGCCTGCAAAGGGCCGCGGGCCATGCGCGCTTCCTGGAATGCGACGCCGCATCGACCGCGGCAATCGCCTCCGACAGCATCGATCTTACGGTGACCTCGCCGCCGTTTCTCAACGTCGTGCAGTACGCGCGGGACAACTGGATGCGCTGCTGGTTCAACGGCTACGACGCGGAAACCATCGGCAGCCGCATCACGCTGTGCCCGAACGTCGACGACTGGTCCGTGGCGATGGGCCGCGTGATCCGGGAACTCTACCGCGTCACGCGGCCCGGCGGATGGGTTGCCTTCGAGGTGGGCGAAGTGCGACGTGGCACGATCAAGCTCGAGGAAGTCGTGGCGCCGCTCGGCGTCGCCGCCGGGTTCGGCTGCCAGGCGATCCTCATCAACGCGCAGCAGTTCACGAAGACCGCGAACATCTGGGGCGTTTCCAACAACAAGGCCGGAACCAACTCGAACCGCATCGCGCTTTTTCACAAGCCGTAGGCACGGCATTGCCGTGATACCATTTTTTATTTGCGCCGGAGCGCGACGCCGCATGCGGTGATCGCGCCGGCATTCCCGGAAAGCCCGCCGTGCCCATCAATACCGAAGCATTGCTCCGCATCGACATACCCGAAGTCGAGCAGACCCTCAGCAAACGCGACACCATCCTCTACGCGCTCGGCGTCGGCCTCGGCGCCGATCCGTGCGACGAAAAACAACTGCGGTTCGTCTACGAGGATGGGCTGAAGGCCCTGCCGACGATGGCCATCATCCTCGGCTACCCGGGGCCCTGGCACGCGCACTTCGACACCGGCATCACGCGCAGCCACGTGGTGCACGGCGAACAGAGCTTCACGATCCTGAAACCGCTGCCGGTCGAGGGCGCGATCGTCGGCAAGACGCGCGTCACCGGCGTGCTCGACAAGGGCAGGGACAAGGGCGCGCTCGTGCTGACGTCGTGCGATGTCCGCGACAAGGCGACCGGCGCGACGATCTGCACGCTGACGTCGACGACGTTCTGCCGCGCGGACGGCGGCTTCGGCGGACCGTCGGGCCCGGTCAAACCCGTGCATCCGATTCCCGCATCGCAGCCCGATATCGTGTGCGACCTGCCGACGCTGCCCCAGGCCGCACTGATCTACCGGCTGTCGGGCGATTACAACCCGCTGCATGCGAGCCCCGCGTACGCGCAGAAAGCGGGCTACAGGATGCCGATCCTGCATGGGCGCGCGACGTTCAGCGTCGCCGGCCACGCGCTGCTCAAGTCGTGCTGCGATTACGATTCGTCCCGGCTGAAGAGCATGGAAGGCCGCTTTGCCTCGCCGGTGTATCCCGGCGAAACCATCCGCACCGAAATCTGGCGCGACGGCAACGTGGCGACCTTCCGCTCGACCGTGCCCGCGCGCGGCGTGACGGTGCTCAACAACGGGCGCGCGGAAATCCTCTAGGAATTTGTTGATGTGGTAGGGCGGAAAAGCGCAGCGCCTTCCGCCGCATGCGGCGCTTCTGGCGGCGGATAACGCTGCGCTCATCCGCCCTACGTTTGTTTCCCGCCGGCCTCAGGCGCCATTCAAGATTTCAGCGGCGACTCGCGCCCGACGAGCCGTTCCAGCATCGCGAGCTCGGCATTGGTGTGATTGATGCGCGGCGCGTCGACGATGGATGCGCCTTTCAGCACCTCCGCGAACACGTAGTTCGGCGAATGATTGGTCGCGCTGACGCGTTTGGTCGACTTGTAACCGACGCATTCGAGATCGACCTCGCCGTAGCAGGTGCAGAAATACGTGAGCACCGGATTCGCCTCGATGTAGACGCCGGTGCCGCGTATGCCGGCCGTGACCGTCGCGGTTCGGATCTGTTTCGGCCCCTTGCCGAACACGCCAACGAGCGCGCCCGTGAGTATGCGCAGGCCCGAAACCAGCGCGCCGGTGGCCTCGACCTGGAACGACGTGAGCTGGCGCACGTGAAACGCATCCTGCCCGACGGCAAACGTCAGGGTGCTGTCCGGGCCGGTCAGGATGCGATCGCCCGCACGCAACGTTGCGTCGGCCTGCGCGCGCTGGCCGTTCACGTAAATTTCGCCGGTCATCGCATGCACTTGCGCGCGCGCCCTTCCGGAAAACGCAAGCAATGCGCCCGCTGCCACCGACGTCGCCAGAAACGCACGCCGCCGCGGATCACTGCAAATGCCCCGTTCTTCGTTCATTCTTGCCTCCTGTGCCTTGGTCGTCCCGGCGCGCATTACCTTTCACGCGCGGACACCCGGACGAATCCTGCGCGAAAACCTCATGATATTCATCGATTTACCAAATCCGCCCTTTCGATGTCAGGGAGCGCGCCAGAAGCGCTCCATCTCCAGATACGTGAATGACGCGGACCACGTGACCAGCACGAAGCCCGTCAGCGCCTCGGTGCCGGACAGGAAACGGATCGGTCCGACCGGCACCACATCACCAAAGCCGACCGTGGTAAACGTGATGGCGGAAAGGTAGATCGCGTCGAAGAATGCCGGCGCGCCGGGCACACCGGCGACGACGAGGCTGCCGCACGCCGGCCAATGCAGCAGCGCCCACAGCACGAGCCCGAAGAGCCAGATTTCGATCACATGAAGCACCAGCACCGAAAAAATCGCATACAGCACTTTCGCGCGCTGGCGACCGCCTTGGCGCTGCAGCTTGCGCGACACGACGAGGAGGCCCTCGTAGTGCACGAGCACCGCGAGCGTGACGGCGGCGGCGGTGGCGGCGACGACCGCGCCGTTAGCCTGCCAGTTGTCGTACATCGCCGCCGCCCTGCGTTCGTTCGATGCCTTCCGCAACATTCATCGCCGACACCCTATACGGGACATGCACATCGCTGCTTGACGCACATCAACATCCGGACAGCCGTCAGTCCCGCAGCGGATGCAGCCTGCCGTCGGCGTCCGAGCACAGTACCGCGCGCGATTGCCCTTCGATCGTCGCGCCGGCGAGCCAGTCGAGCGTCGCGCGATGCAGCACGTGGCGCACGCGCTCGTACTGCATGAAGTGCGACGCGCAGCCGACCCGGATGAACACGCGGTTGTCCATCGACAGGCCGTCCCACGTTTTCACGCGGACCGCATAGTTGTCGTGCTCGCCGAGCAGGAACAGCGTCGGCGCGCGGATTTTCCCGATGTTGGCGCGCCAGCCGAAATTCATGCGGTTGGGCGCGCGCATGATGCCACGCCCGTCGGCGGTCCACTGCGCGCCGAGCCCGTCTTCCTGCATCAGCGCACGCCACATGCGTTCGCGCACCTCCGGGTGCTCGACCTGCCCCTCGCTGAGGCAGTTTTTCTCCCACCGGTCGCGCATCAGCATGTCCCAGCTCTGCAGGATCATCGGCGCGCCCGCCTCCGGATACGGATCGGGCGGCGCGTCGGCGGGAAAATACGGCGCGGGGCCGAACAACACGAGCCGCTCCACCTGATCCGGATGCGTCGCGGCAAAGCCGCCCGCGCGCGGCGTGCCCGTGGACCACCCGATCAGGCTGATGCGCTCCACATTGCGCAGCGCCCGAATGAACGCGACCACGGTCTCCACCTCGTCGTGCTCGGTGCGGCTCGACACGAGTTTGAACGGGTAGCGCGGCGCGCATTTCTCCTTCAGCACGTGGGGTATCAGGTGGTGCTGGCAGGCGGCATCCACGTTGCAGGGGTCGTCCATCATCGGCTTGGGCGACGCGCCGTACGCAGTGTGCGTCATCGCGAAGACATCGTAGCCCGCGCGCGCGAGCACGCGCATGAAGCTGTAGTCGTCGCGAAACTCGAGGTCGTAGGCGACGTTCGACGGCGAAAACCCCCCGTGCACGAACAAGACGACTTCGGGATTCGCGGCCGCGGCAACCGACGGCAGCACCTTTTCGCGCAGGTGCAGACCCACGGTCTGCCCGAGGTTCGCGGGCACGGTGGACACGTGCGTGACGAAGCGGTCTATCGTCTGGACGGCGTCGGAAGCCAAAACGGCGTTCGCTGCGGTGTTCATGAATTGACGTGGATTGTTCCGGATGGCACGGGATTCTACGCCCCGGGACCAGCGGCGGCCGGTGGACGGCCGATCGTCAGTATGGGAGCATCGGTGCATCGGACAAAACGACGGGGGATTGCCATGCGGATTGACGTTCCGGCCGGGTTGATTCTGGGCTGTGCGCTGACGTCCGCTGCGGCACAGGACTGGCCCGTCAAGCCGGTGCGCATCATCAACCCCACGGCGGCCGGCGGCGTGCTGGACGTCATGGCCCGCGTGGCCGCGCAGCGGCTCACCGTCGCAACCGGTCAGAGTTTTGTCGTCGACAATCGGCCCGGCGCGAACGGCATCATCGGCGTGGAACTGGTGGCAAAGTCGGCGCCCGACGGCTACACGCTGCTTGCGGGCACCAACGGCCAGCTCGTCATGAACTCCGCGGTATTTCCGAAGTTGCCGTTCAGCGCGACGCGCGACTTTGCTCCGATCACCATCGCGTTCGCGGCGCCGTTCGGCCTGTTCGCGCATCCCTCGCTGCCGGTCAGGAGCGCAAAAGACCTCGTGGCGCTTGCCAAGGCCCGGCCCGGACAGATTCCGTTCGGTTCGTTCGGACCGGCGAGCGTCGCGCATTTCGCGATGGAACTCTTCATGCTCAAGACCGGCACGCAGATGACGCACGTTCCGTACAAGGGCGGCGGCCCGATGGCGACGGCGGTGGTCGCGGGCGAAGTTACCGTCGTGTTCGATTCCTTTCAGAACCAGCACCCGTTCGTGACCGCGAGGCGTATTCGCCCGCTGGCGGTTGCAGGCCCGTCGCGGTTGAAAATCGCGCCCGACCTGCCCACGCTTGCTGAGGCAGGCATCACCGGCGCGGAAGCCGGCGGCTGGTACGCGTTGCTCGCGCCGGCGGGTACGCCGCGTGCGATCGTCACGCGCGTGTACGACGAAGTCGCGGCCACATTCAAGACCGCCGAAATGCGGGAACGCTACGAAGCGCTCGGCTCGGAGATCATACTCAATTCGCCGGATCAGTTCGCCGCGCAGATCAGGAGCGAAATCGACGTCTGGACCAGGGTGGCCCGCAACGCCGGCGTGAAGCCGAATTGAGGCCTGCCTGTTTCTCCGGAAACGCGGTCAGGCGCGGCGCCGCCCACGTTGCCCGGCGCCGATCGCGTGCGCAACCGCGCGCGCGCCCTTGCCGGGCGTGAGCGTGACGAGCGCAACGCAGCCGCTCGCGATCGTTCCGAGGTGCGGCGCGGCGACGCCTGGATAACACGCGAGCGTGCCGCCGTGGCGCATCTGCCGGTGGGCATGCACGTGGCCGAGCGCGAGGTAGTCGAAACCCGAAGCTGCGATCTCCGCCGGCGTGATCAGCGACGAGCGCTCGGTGTCGGGATCCTCGGCATAGAGCCCGTGTGCCATGCCGATGTGCCACAGGCCGCCCCGGCGCGACGGCACGCCCGCGAGCGGCTTGTTGGCGCGGTCGTGGTCGAGCATGCAGCGTCCCCATACCGTCGCGTGCAGACCGGGGAAAGCGACCTGCGCGCCTTCCGCCGCGTCGAGCAGCGTCACGTGGCGCCCCGCGCGACGAAAATTCATGCGCTTCATGACCGCATCATCGGCCCAGCAGTCGTGATTGCCGACGATGATGACCGTCGGGCAGCGCACGCGCGCGAGCTGCGCGCACGCGAACTCGACCGTGTCGCGCCGCACCGCGTTGTGGTCGAACAGGTCGCCCGCGATCAGGAAAAGATCGGAGTCCGTGTCGAGCACCGCGTCGACGACCTGCGTGAACGCCTCGCGCACGCGCGGGCCGTCCGCCTCGTCGTTGAGGTGCACGTCGGACGTATGCGTGATGGTGAGCGGACGCTGCATGCGCGATACGCTACGCGGCCCTCAGGCGCGGCCGCGATAAGTTATTGATAACAATAATGTTTTCAATTCGTTCGCGCGAGCAGCGCAGTGTACGGCACGACCGACGACAATGCGTCGAACCGGTCCGTGAGTTCCAACAGTTGTGCGACCGCGTCGTCCCGCAACGCGCGCCGCGCGCAGCTCACGAATTTGTCGCGCAGGCCCGCGTCGGGAATCGGCATGCGCGCCGTGCGGCCGAGCGGCGTTTCAACCTGCGTCGCGAACGCGCGCCCGTCCGCGAGCGTCACGCGCACCGCGGCGCCCGCGTTGTTCTGCGTCGGGAACTGTCCCGGCGCGTGCGGCATGGCTCGCACCCTGCCGAGCAGCGCGCGCACCGGCGGATCGCGAAACGCATCGCCCTCGAAGTGTTCGAACACGACGCTGCCGCTCGCGAGCGCGCGCGCAACGCAGTACTGCACGCTGAATTTCGCATCGAGCGCCGTCTGCGGGTCCGGCCGGTCGGTGTGCGCGAGCCGGCGCGCCGGCGTGAACGTCTCGATGCGCTTGATGCTGCCGGCGGACAGCGCATGCCGCTCGCGCAATGCAATGGCCGCGTCGATCGCGGCGTGCGTGCTCGCGCAGCACGGGTACTGCTTGTAGCAGGCGCCGGGCTCGACGATGTCGTAAGGGTCGCCCCAGCCGTCCAGCGCGCGCCGCGCGTCGAAATTCCCGGGACCGTCGAATACGTTGAAGAATCCCTGCTTGTGCTCGAATGCCTCCGGGTTGGCGGTGTATCCCTTGCGCGCGAGCAGCGCCGCCATGAGGCCGGCGCGCGCGCACTGCCCCGAATGCAGCGGCTTCGTCATGGTGCCGAAATTCGCCTTGATGCCGCATGCGAGCGAGGTCGACAGCGCGAGCGCCGTCGTGGTGGCATCGACGTCGAGTTGCAGCAGCCGCGCGCAGGCCGCCGCGACGGCGATGGCGCCCAGCGTCGAGGTCGGATGCCATCCGGTTTCGTAGTGATGCAGGTTCACCGCGCGGCCCACGCGCGCGCCGGTCTCGAAGCCCGCCACATGCGCGGCCAGCACGTCGCGCCCGCTGCCGCCGAACGCTTCCGCCGCCGCGAGCAGCGCCGGCATCATGGTGGCGGAGGCGTGGCCGAACATCGTGTTGGTGGAATTGTCGAAATCCAGCGCATGCGCCGCGGTGCCGTTGACGAGCGCCGCATCGAGCGGCGCGACGCGGCGCGATGTTCCGGCGATCACGCACGGCCCCGCGCTCTCCACAGCCACGTCTCCGACGATCCGCGCGCAATCTTCCGCCGCGCCCGCCAGCGTGACGCCGACCGTATCGCGCAGCGCGATCCGGCTCCAGCACAGCGATTCCTCGGGCAGGTTCGCCCCGTCGACCGCCACGATGTGCGCGGCCAGTTGTCGGGCGAAAGTCGCCGGAGAAGGATCGTTCGCGGCCATGGTCGTACGCTGCACTAATCGAGCTTGATGCCCGCCGCCTTGATGACTCTGGTCCACCGCGCGATGTCGTCGCGCACGTGCTGCGCGAATTCGGACGGCCGGTTCGCGACGATTTCGAGTCCCTGCGACGCAAACCACGTGCGCAGCGCCGGCACGGCGAGCACCGCCACGAAATCGCCGTGCAACCGGTTCACGAGCGCCGCGGGCGTCTTCGCGGGCGCGGCAAATCCGACCCACGCCGTCGCGACGAACCCGGGCACGCCGGCATCCGATACGGTCGGCGCATCCGGCAATGCCGGCGAGCGCTGCGTTCCCGTCACACCCAGCACGCGCACCTTGCCGGTCTTGATATGCGGCATCGCTGCCGACAGATTCGCGAACGTGAGCTGCACTTCCCCGCCCAGCACCGCGAGCAGCGCCGGACCGCCGCCCTTGTACGGCACGTGGACGATGTTCACGCCCGCGAGATGCCGGAACATTTCGCCGACGAGATGCGCCGAACTGCCGCTGCCGAACGACGAGTAATGCAGTGCGCCGGGCTTCGCCGTTGCCAGCGCGACCAGTTCCTTTACCGAGTGGGCAGCCACGCCGGGATGCACGACGAGCACGTTGGGCGCCGACACTGCCTGCGTGATCGGCGCGAAATCCCTGACCGGATCGAACGGCAGCCTGGCGTAGAGCCCCACGGGAGCGGCAAACGTGCTGGTCGACGCGACCGTCAACGTGTACCCGTCGGCCGCCGCGCGCGCGCCGATTTCGGTGCCGAGAAGTCCGCCCGCGCCCGCGCGATTGTCGACGACGACGGGCCTGCCCCAGCGCTCGGCCAGTTGCGCCGCGATCTGCCGCGCGACGATGTCGTTCGCTCCGGCCGGCGGAAACGGCACCACGAGCCGCACCGGGCGATCCGGAAACGGCGGCGCGGCCGGCAGCACGGCGCCGGGCAGGCCCGCGATGACCACGGCCGTCACCATCACCCCGCACCGCGCGGCTGAGTGCCCTGCTGCTGCCGGCATCGCGACTCTCCTTCCCGGGTTGTTCGTTCGCTAGCATACAATGCGCGACATGCCATGGAAATCGGAACGTGCCGCATGAACGCCATCGCGCCCGCGCGCCGGCTGGTATCGCATGACGGCGTCACGATCGAAGTTCTCTCGCGTGGAAGCGGCCCGCTGGTCGTGCTGATTCCGTCGCTCGGCCGCGGCGCGACGGATTTCGACGATCTCGCGTCGCGCATCGCGCACGCCGGCTTTCGCGCGCTCGCCCCGCAACCGCGCGGCCTGGGCGCGAGCCGCGGACCGCTGGACCGCATCACGCTGCACGATTTCGCGCGCGACATGGCGGCCGTGATCCGTGCCGAGGGCGGCGGCCCCGCGGTCATGGCAGGACACGCGTTCGGCAATTTCGTCGCGCGCGCGACGGCCGCGGATTTTCCGGAACTGGTGCGCGGCGTCGCGCTGCTCGCCGCGACGCATACGTGGCCGCTCGCGCCCGAACTGCGCGATGCCATCAACAAGAGCCACCAAATGGACCTGCCGGAGGCGGAGCGATTGACGCACCTGCGGCGCGTCTTCTTCGCGCCCGGCAACGACGCGCGCGTGTGGCTCGGCGGCTGGGACGAGCACGTGATGCACGCGGAGCGCGCTGCCACTGAAGCCACGCCGAAGCCCGAGTGGTGGAACGCCGGCACCGCCCCCGTGCTCGACCTGCAGTCCGAAAACGATCCGCTGTCGCCGCCCGAGTCGCGCAACTGCTACGTCGATGCCTTCGGCGTGCATCGCGTAACGACCGCGCTCGTTCCGAACGCCGCGCACGCACTGTTGCCCGAACAGCCGGAAAAAGTCGCCGCGGCGCTGATCGCGTTCCTCGAACGGTTGCCGTAGCGCTGCTGCGCGTCGCGGTCGCGGTAAAATCAGGCGCATCACCCATCTGCCGGATCCGCAATCCATGACCGATGTCCCCGCATCGCCGCCGCCGCGCGCCGATCTCTCTCGCTTCCTGAATCCGCGCGGCATCGCGATCGTGGGTGCGTCGAACGATCTCACCCGCATCGGCGGACAGCCGATCCGGCTGCTGACCGAATACGGGTACCAGGGCCGCGTCTATCCCGTCAATCCGAAGTACAAGGAAATCAAGGGGCTGCCGTGTTACCCGGATCTCGCGGCGGTGCCGCAGCCGTGTGATGTAGCCCTGGTCGCGCTCGCGGCGCCGCATGTTCCGGGCGTGATCGCGCAATGCGGCAACGCGGGAATTCCGTTCGCGCTCGTGCTGTCGGCGGGCTTCAGCGAAGTGGGCGCCGCGGGCCGCGCGCTGCAGGAGAAACTCGCCGCCGCGATACGCGCGAGCGGCGTGCGCGTCGTCGGCCCCAACTGCCTCGGCATGCTGAATCTCACGGACGGCATGCGCAACGGCTTCGGCGGAACGCTGCAGCTGAACACGTTGCGTCACGGCCGGATCGCGATGGTCACGCAGTCCGGCGGATTCGGCTTCGGCGCGATCGCAACGGCATCGCATTACGGCGTGGGGTTCAACTACGTGATTTCGACCGGAAACGAAGTCGACCTGACGGCGCTCGACTGGCTCGCGGACGTGATCGAGCGGCCCGACGTCGACATCGCGGTCGCGTTTCTGGAAGGCATCGCCGACGGGCGGCGGCTCGTCGCGATCGGCGAGCGCGCGCTGGAACTCGATAAACCGATCCTCGTCTGGAAAGTGGGCAACAGCGCCGTCGGCGCGCGCGCCGTCACGTCGCACACCGCGCGGCTCACGGCGAACTACGACCTCTATCGCGCGGCATTCCGGCGCGGCGGCTTCATCGAAGTGCGCGACATCGACGATCTCATCGACATCTGCAAGGTGCTGCTCACCGGCAAGCGCCCGAAATCGAACCGTGCCGGAGTCGTGACGCTCTCCGGCGGCGCGGGCGTGCTGCTCGCGGACCGCTGCACCGAATACGGGCTCACGCTGCCGCCGCTGGCCGACGCCACCGTGAAAACGCTGCGCGAATTCGTCGCGCCGTTCGCGACCGTCGCGAATCCCGTCGATGCGACGCCGCAGGGGTACAACGACAACTTCGCAACCTACAACCGCGTGATGCAGGCGGTCCTCGCCGATCCCGGCATCGACATGATCATCGCGCGCGCGCCGCGCGGATCGGCGGCCGAACCATGGTCGAGAGGCCTCATCGACATGCTGCGCGGCAGCGACAAGCCGTTCGTGCTCAACTGGCCCACCTCCCCCGACGACAATCCGCAGGTGCTCGCGTACCTGGAGCAGCACGGCGTGCCGTGCATACTGACGCCAACGCGCTCGGCCCGCGCGCTCGGCGCGCTGGCCGAGTTTGCTCGGAAGCGGCGCGCCTGGGCTTCGGCGGGCAAAACGGGCGGCGCGCGGTCGCCGCAACGCTTGGTCGCGCGACAGGCGCTCGCACTGCCGGACGGTTCCGCCACGCTCGGAGAGCGCGCATCCAAGGCGCTGCTCTCTGTCTATGGCATACCGGTCGTGCGAGAGGTGTTGCTGGCGCCCGCCGACGTGGAAAACCCCGCGGCCGCGCTGCCGCCGCCGTCATCGTTTCCGCTGGCGGTCAAGGTCGAGTCGCCGGACATTCCGCACAAGACCGAGGCCGGCGCGGTGCGACTCGGCATTGCCGACGCCCCCGCGCTGCGAGCGGCGGCGCGCGAGGTCGTGGCATCGGCGCTGCGTTTCAGGCCGGATGCGCGCATCGACGGCGTGCTCGTGCAGGAAATGGCGGCGGGACTCGAGGTGATCGTCGGCGCGGTCGACGACCCGTGCTTCGGACCCGTCGTCACGTTCGGACTCGGCGGCATCACGACCGAGGTCCTGCGCGACGTGACGCACCGGTTTGCGCCGTTCGACGCGGCGACGGCGAGGGAAATGGTGAACGAAATCCGGGGCGCGCCGCTGTTCTCGGGTTATCGCGGCCGGCCGGCGCTCGACGTGGATGCGCTCGCGGACGCGCTCGCGCGGCTTTCGTGGCTCATCGCGGATCACGCCGACCGCATCGCGGAAATCGACGTGAACCCGTTGTTCGTGCGCGAGCACGGCGTCGTCGCGGCCGACGCGCTCGTCGTGACGAAATAGCGCGCGGGTCGGCGCTATTTGGCGAGCGCGAGTTCCTTGAGGAACGCGCGCTGCTGCGCGTCGTCGCGGTCCAGTTGCGCGCGCAGCGCGGCGCCGGGCTGGTAATCCGCGATCCAGAGGTTGTCCGCCAGTTCCTTCTTCCATTCGTCGGATTCGTTGAGACGACGGAAGGCCTGCTCCCAGTACGCGAGGCGCGCGGGCGCGAGCCCGCGGGGCCCGAGGAAGGCCCGCCAGTTGGACACCACCGCGTCGTAGCCCTGCTCGCGCCACGTGGGAACGTCCGCAAGCACGCCGCCGAGCCGCTGCGGCGCCGCGACCGCGACGACGCGCACCTGCCCGTTGCGCAGCAGCGACGCCGCGAACGCGGCGGTGACCGGCGCGACGTCGACGTGCCCGCCCATCAACGCGGTGGTCGCCGCGCCGCCCGACGGAAAAATCGCGTTGCGGGTTTTCCGGATATCGACGCCGCCGAGGCTCAGCGCGACTGCGAGGCCCTGGTGGTTGGGGTTGCCGATGCTCGTGGCGATGCCGAGCGCGAGCGAATTCACGTCCTTGCGCAGCGCTTCGACGACGTCCCGGCCGCCCTTCCACGGCGAGTCCGGCCGCACCGTCACGGAAATGTATTCCTCGAACAGTTTCGCGACCGGGGCAAGCTCGGTGTAACTCGGGCCGCGCCCGATGATGTTGTTGGTCAGTATCGACTTGTTGGCGAGCACGATGCCGTGGCCGTCGCTGTGCTGGTTCACGTAGCCATACGCGACCGCGCCGCCGCCGCCCGGCTTGTTGACCACGTTGACGGGCACGTCGAGCGAGCGCTGGTCCTGCATCACCTTCGCCATGAGCCGCAGGATGCGGTCGGACCCGCCGCCCGGCGCGTTGATCGCGACGAGTTCCACGGCTTTCACCGGCCGCCACTCGGCCTCGGCCGCCGCGAGCGTGCCGCAGAGCAGCGCGCCAGTGATGCCCGCCGCGAGGTGTTCGAGCAACGGAACGGGGCGGCTGTTCTCGATACGCATGTCCGTGTACCCCCGGGGTGACATTTTGTTCAAGCCTAGCACAGGATGCGCGTTATCATTGCGGCCGCGAACGCCGCGAGCGCCGCATTTTCGCCGACCGCCATGCGCCCACCCTTCCGGACCCGCGTCACCGAACTCTACGGCATCCGCCTGCCCGTCATCGCGAGCGGGCTCATGTGGCTCGCCAATCCCGAATACGTCGGCGCGATCGCCAACGCGGGACTGATCGGCTTCATGACGGCGGCGAGTTTTCCGGACACGGCGGCGCTGCGCGCGGGCATCCGCCGCTGCCGCGAAATCGCCGGCAACAGGCCGTTCGGCGTGAACATCATGATCCGCGCGAGCCGCGACGGCACGGATCGCGTCGCGCCGCTCATCGACGCGGTAATCGAAGAAGGCGTGCGCTACGTCGAGACCGCCGGCAACAACCCGGAGGCTTACATCCGGCGCCTGAAGGACGCGCGCATCGTCGTGCTGCACAAGGTGCCGGGCGTGCGTTATGCGAGAAAAGCCGAGTCGCTCGGCGCGGATGCGGTCACCGTCGTCGGCGCGGAAGCCGGCGGCCACCCCGGTGTGGAACCGGTCGGCACCATGGTCATGGCCGCCGCCGCTGCGCGCGCGGTAAAGATTCCGCTGATCGTGGCCGGCGGGCTCGGCACCGGCGCGCAACTCGTCGCGGCGCTCGCACTCGGCGCGGACGGCATCGCGATGGGCACGCGTTTTCTCGTCTCCGAGGAAATACGGGCGCACCGCGGCTACAAGGAACGCCTCGTCGCTGCGGGAGAAACCGACACCACGCTGCTGCTGCAGACGATGCGCAACACGCAGCGCGCGCTGAAAACCGGCCACGTGGCGATGATTCAGCAACTGGAAAAAGAGCGCGCGGGCGACACCGAAGCGCTGCTGCCGCACATCGTGGGCACCGTCGCGCGCAAGGCCTACGAAACCGGCGACTTCGACAAGGCCATGCTGTCGTGCGGCCAGGGCGTCGTGTTCGCGGACCGGATCGAGCCGGTCGCCGCGATCGTCGACCGGATCGAAGCGGAGGCCCGGGCCGCGATGGAACGGCTCGGCACGTTGCACGTCTCACCAGACCAGGACAAGGACGCGGCGACGCCGCGCGTGCGCCATGCGTAATCGATTGTTTTTATTTATTATTTTCTGCTGCGCAAGCTTCTGTGCCGGCGCACAGGGATTTCCGTCGAAGGCCGTGCGGCTCGTCGTGCCGTTCGCCGCGGGCGGCAGCACCGACATCGTCGCGCGCACGCTATCGGTGAAGCTGGCAGACGCGTGGGGACAATCGATCGTCGTCGACAACCGCCCCGGCGGCAGCACGGTGATCGCGACGGAAATCGTTGCACGCGCGCCTGCCGACGGCCACACGCTGCTCGTGACTCCCGCCCCGTTCACGATCGTGCCGAGCCTTGCCGCGAAACTTCCTTACGATCCGGCCCGGGATTTCGAGCCGGTCATCCTGATCAACACGACCCCGCTCGTGGTCGTCGTGCATCCCGGCGTGCCCGCGCGAACCATCAAGGAACTCATCGCGCTGGCGAAGGCGCGGCCCGGCGCGCTCAACTACGGCTCCTCGGGCAGCGGCGGATCGAACCACCTCGCGGGCGAACTTTTCAACAGCATGGCCGGCGTGAAGATGGTGCATGTGCCGTACAAGGGCAACGCGCCGGCACTGACGGATCTGCTCGGCGGCCACGTCGACGTCGTCTTCAACGGGCTCACTTCCGCGATCGCGTTCATCAAGTCCGGAAAGCTGCGCGCGCTCGGCGTGACGAGCATCCAGCGCGCCGGAGCGCTGCCGGAACTGCCGACGCTCGACGAACTCGGGCTCCGGGGATTCCAGGCGGTCGCGTGGAACGGCCTCAACGCGCCCGCGCGCACGCCGAAAGACGTCGTCGCGAAAATCAATACCGATGTCGCGCGCATCGTGAAGTCGCCCGACGTGCTGGAACGCCTCAGGGCGGAAGGTTCCGATCCCGTGGGCAACACGGCGGGCGAATACAGTGCATTCCTGCGCGACGAATTCGCGAAATGGGCGAAGGTCATCCGGTTCGCGAAAGTCCAGGGACTGCAATGAGGACCGATCTGCCCGCGACCATGCTTGCGGCCGTGCTCGCGCTAGCCGCCGCCGGATCGCCCGCCCAGTCGTATCCCGTGAAGCCGGTGCGCATCGTGGTGCCGTTTCCGCCCGGTGGCCCGACGGACGTGGTCGTGCGCACGATTGCGCCCCGCCTCGCGGAGGCGCTCGGGCAACAGATCGTCACCGACAATCGCGCGGGCGCGGGTGGCGTCGCCGGCACCGAACACGTCGCGAAATCCGCGCCGGACGGCTACACGCTCGTCATGGGAACGATCGGCGGCCTCGCCGTGTCGCCGAGCCTCAATCCCCGACTCGGCTACGACACGCTGCGCGATCTCGCGCCGATCACGCAATCCGTCAGCGTGACCAACATCCTCGCGGTGCATCCGTCGGTGCCCGCAGCGTCGGTGAAGGCGCTGCTCGCGCTCGCCGCAGCGCGGCCGGGACGTCTCAATTACGGCTCGTCCGGCGCCGGCACCGCGCCGCATCTCGCCGGTGAGTTGCTGAAAATGATGGGCCGGGTCGACATCGTGCACGTGCCGTACAAGGGCAGCGCGCCCGCGCTGACGGCGCTGCTGTCCGGCGAAGTGGACTTCAATTTCGAGAATACGCTGATCGTGCTGCCGCAGATTGCGGCCGGCAAGGTGCGCCCGCTCGCGGTCACCGGCGCGCAGCGCTCGAAACGCATGCCCGAGCTGCCGACCATCGCCGAAAGCGGGCTCCCCGGCTACAGCGCGAGCGGCTGGTACGGACTGCTCGCGCCGGCGGCGACCCCGCGCGAGATCGTCTCGCGCCTGAACACCGAGGTCACGCGCATGCTGCGGCTGCCGGAGGTCGCCGAACGGCTTTCCGGACTCGGTGCGGAACCGGCCCCCGGCACACCCGAACAATTTCACGCTTTCATCCGGGCCGAGATCGCGAAGTGGGCGAAACTCGTCAAGGCAACGGGCATGAAAGCGGATTGATCACCAGGAGAATTTCATGATGCCATGCAGAACAACCATCGCCGTACTGGCCGCGATGCTCGGCGGATCGGCCGCCGCGCTTCCCGCGTCCGCGCAGGACTACCCGCAAAAATCCGTGCGCGTGATCATTCCGTTCCCGCCGGGCGGCAGCAACGATATCGTCGGCCGCATGATCGCGCAGCAACTGACCGAGCGCCTCGGCAGGCAGTTCGTCGTCGACAACCGCGGCGGCGCGGGCGGCGTGATCGGCACCGAACTCGCGGCAAAGTCGCCGCCGGACGGCCACACGCTGCTGATCATCTCGGTCGCCTATGCGTTCAACACCTCGATGTACTCGCGTCTGCCGTACGATCCGGCGAAGTCGTTCGCGCCGGTCGCGATGCTCGGCACCGGACCCAACGCACTCGCGGTGCACCCGTCGCTGCCCGCGAAAACCGTGAAGGAATTCATCGCCTTCGCGAAATCGAAACCCGGACAGCTCAATTACGCCTCGGCGGGCATCGGGTCGTTCCAGCATCTCGGCAGCGAACTCTTTCGCATCATGGCCGGCATCAACGTGGTGCATGTGCCGTTCAAGGGCGGCGGGCCCGCGATGATCGACGTGATCTCCGGCCAGACCCAGTTCTGCACCGGGTCGCTGATCCAGCTGATGCCGCATTTCGGCTCCGGCAAACTGAAGGTGCTCGGCACCGGCGGCGCGAAACGCGTGACCGTGCTGCCGGACGTGCCGACGATCGCCGAGGGCGGGCTCAAGGGGTACGAGGCGAACAATTGGTGGGGCATACTCGCGCCGGCCGGAACCGCGCCCGACATCGTGCGCAAACTCAACACCGAAATCTCCGCGATACTCAAGACCGCCGAAACCCGCAAGCGCTTCACGTCCGAAGGCGCGGAAGCGCTGGAAATGGCGCCCGACCAGCTCGGAAAATACATCGCGTCCGAAACCGCGAAATGGGCGCGCGTCGTGAAGGAAGCGGGCATCAAGCCCGAGTGAGCCGCAACGCAGGAGGACTGCAAGCTGGCGCACTGGGAACGGCAGACGCTCGCGCAGGCGCTCGCGCGCGGGGCGGACACCTGGCCCGATCATGCGGCGCTCGTCATCGGCGACAGCCGGCGGACGTGGGCGGCGCTGCGGGCGGACGTCGGGCGGCTCGCGCGCGGCCTGCACGCGCTCGGCATCCGGCGTGGCGACCATGTCGCCGTCTGCATGGGCAACACGCCGGAATGGGTCGTTTTTTTCTACGCCGCCGCGACGGTCGGCGCGGTCACCGTTCCGGTCAACACGCGCTTCAAGGCGGATGAATTCGCGTATTGCCTGAAGCAGGCGGACGTGAAGCTGCTGTACGTCGCCGACCGGTTTCTCAACATCGATTTCATCGCCATGCTGCGCGGCATCTGTCCGGCCGTCGAACGCGCGCTGCCGGACGCCGCGCTGCCGCGGCTCGAACACGTCGTCGTGCACGGCTCCGTTGTGCCGCCGGGCGCGATCCATCACGATCGATTGATCGCGGCATCGGCGCGGCAGGCGCCCGCGCAGGAGGACGGCGCCACGCCGGACGATGTGCTGCTGATGCAGTTCACTTCCGGAACGACGTCGTATCCGAAAGGCGTGATGCTCACGCACGACAACATGCTGCGCAACGCCGCCTACGTCGCCGAACGATTCGACCTTCATGCGGGCGACCGCTATTACAGCGCGCGGCCGTTCTACCACGTTGCCGGCACGACGTTGTCGCTGCTCGCGGCGCTCGCGACCGGCGCGTGCCTGTACTCGTCGCCGCATTTCGATGCGGGCGAGGCGCTGCGCGTCATGAGCACCGAGCGCTGCACGCACACCTCCGGCAACGACACGATGTTTCTGATGCTGATGAGCCACCCGGATTTCGCGCGCCGGCCGCTTGCGCTGCGCGGCGGCTGGGCATCCTGCGGCGAAGAAGTCTCGCGCAGCATCGTCGCGCGCATGGGCATGCGCGGCGTCTGCAGCGCCTACGGACTTTCCGAAGCCTCGCCCAACGTGTTCATGTCCTGGCATCACGATGCGCTCGACAAGCGCCTGGCGGGCTGGGGCCATCCGCTCGACGGCGTGGAACTGCGGGTCGCCGATCCGGAATCCGGGCGCGTGTGCGGCCCGCACGAGCCCGGTGAGATCCTCGTGCGCGGCTGGAGCGTGATGCAGGGGTATTACCGCAATCCGGAGCAGACGGCGAAGGCGATCGATCGCGACGGCTGGCTCCATACCGGCGACCTCGGCGTCGTCGACGGCGAAGGCCGCGCCCGCTTCATCACGCGGCTGAAGGATGTGTTTCGCGTCGGCGGCGAAAACGTGGCCCCGGCCGAGGTGGAAGACGTGCTGCACCGGCATCCCGCGATCCGGCAGGCACAGGTCGTCGGCGTGCCCGATCCGCGGCTCGTCGAAGTGCCTGCCGCGTACGTGATCCTGAAGGACGGCCACGACGCGACGCCCGAAGCCATCATCGACTGGGCCCGCGCCCGCATGGCAAACTTCCGGGTGCCGCGCCACGTGAGAATCGTGGATTCCTTCGAGCCTATCGGCATGACCGGCAGCGCCAAGGTGCAGAAAAACAGGCTGCGCGCGCACGCGCTCGCCGATCTTGGCCTGACCGACCCGGCTTGACGGATCCGGGGACCTGCACAACACTGCGGCAATGGGACTCGCGCGTGAAATTGCCGACCGCATCGTGGCCCTGCGCTACGAGGATCTGCCGCCGCAGGCCGTGTACGGGTCGCGCATCGCCGTCATGGATACCGTGGGCTGCCTGCTTGCGGGCGCGCACGAGGACGCGCCCCGGATCGCGCGCGATCTTGTTGCGTCGGGCGACGGACCCTGCACGATTGCGGGCACGGCCCGGCGCGCCGGCGCGCTCGATGCCGCGCTCGTGAACGGCACCGCGGCGCACGCGCTCGACTTCGACAACGGCAGCAACAGCATGGGCGGCCACGTCTCCGCGACCATGGTGCCGGCACTGCTCGCGGCGGCGGAAGCGTACGGCGGCACCGGCCGCGACCTGGTCCTCGCCCACACCGCCGGCTTCGAAACCGGCACGCGCATCGGCCGCGGCGTGAATTTCCATCACTACGAGAAAGGCTGGCATCCGACCTCGACGCTCGGCACGTTCGCGGTCGCCGGGGCATGCGCGAGCCTGCTGCGATTGACCGCCGCGCAGACCGAGGTCGCGCTCGCGATCAGCGCGTCGCTTGCAGGAGGCATCAAGGCGAATTTCGGCACCATGGTAAAGCCGCTGCATGTGGGCCACTGCGCGCGCAACGGGCTCATGGCGGTGCTGCTCGCGCGTGCGGGCTACTCTGCCAGTCCCGACGCGCTGGAACACAAGCAGGGATTCTTCAATGTATTCAACGGCTTGGGAAATTACGACAGCAGGCGGATTCTCGAGAATTGGGGCGCGCCGCTGGATATCGTGGCGCCGGGCGCAGGCTACAAACAATATCCGTGCTGCGCGGCGACACACGCCGCGCTCGACGCGACCTTCCGGATCGCCGCGCGCCACGGTGGAAAAATCGATCCTGCGCGCATCGCAAAGGTCGAAACCTGGACGCCCGCGCGGCGGCTCGCGCATACGAACCGCCCCGACCCGCGCGACAACCTCGATGCGAAATTCAGCGTGCAGTACTGCGTCGCGCGCGCGCTCGTCGACGGCGAAATCGTTATCGCGCATTTCGAGGGCGAGGCGTGGCGCGATGCGCGTGTGGCCACGCTGCTGCCGCGCGTGCGCTCCGCGGTGCATCTGCCGGGACAATTTCCCGCCGACAATCATTTCGGCGCGGAAGTGAAAGTCACGTTTACCGACGGTACGGCGGATGCCGACCGGGTGGACATTCAGCTCGGGCGCACCGCCGACAACCCGATTGCCCCGCCGCAGTTGCGCGCGAAGTTCGACAATTGCGCCGCGCGGGTATTGCCGCGAACGCAGGTTGCCGAGCTGGGCGCCATGCTCGATGCCCTCGAGAAAATCGCGTCCGTGCGCGCGCTCGCCGCGCTGCTCGGGACGCCGGCGCACGGCGCGGTTGCGACACGACGCACGGAGGGCATGCATGCCGGATAACACGGGACGCTGCGTCGTCGCGGCGCTGATACTCGCTGCCGCCTGGCCGGCCGTTGCGCAGCAAAAATCGCGCGCCGCGACGGAAGCCGCCTATCCTTCGCGCCCGGTACGGGTCCTCGTCGCGCAGGCGGCGGGCGGCCCGACCGACGTGGCGGCGCGCATTTACGGCACGAAGATGTCGGAACTGACGGGCCAGCAGTTCGTGATCGACAACCGCCCCGGCGCGGGCGGCAGCATCGCCGGCGAAATCACGGCACGCGCGCCGGCCGACGGTTACACGCTCGTGGTCGCGGCGAACGGCACGATCGCGATCGCGCCGCATCTCATCAGGCTGTCCTACGACGCGCGCCGGGACCTCGCAGCGGTCGCGCTGATCGGCAACAGTCCGCTCGCGCTGATGGTGCACCCGCCGCTGCCCGCCGGAACGCTGAAGGAATTCATCGCGCTCGTGAAAGCGCGTCCCGGCAAGATCAATTTCGGTTCGTCGGGGCTGGGCGCCACCGGCCACCTCGCCGGTGAAATGCTCAAGATGCTCGCCGGTGTCAACATCGTGCACGTGCCGTACAAGGGGGCGGGCCCCGCATTGATCGGGCTGATGTCCGGTGAAATCGAAATGCTGATCTCGGGTCTGTCGTCGGGGCTGCCCTACATCCGCCAGAAGCAGGTGCGCGTGCTCGGCGTGACGAGCCCGAAGCGCGTGCCGCAGCTGCCGGAGACACCGGCGATGGCGGAAATCGTCCCCGGTTACGACGTCGGTTCCTGGTACGCGGTATTCGCGACCGCAGGCACGCCGCAGGGCGTGATCGGCCAACTGAACCGGGAATCGATCAAGGCGGTGAGCTCGCCCGACGTCGAGCCGAAACTCATCGCGGCCGGCGTCATCCTCGAACATCTCACGCCGCCCGCGCTGGCGGCCAAAATCGACAACGAGTGGGAGCGTTGGGGCAAGGTCATCAAGATGATCGGCATGAAGCCGCACTGATCGGCCGCGACCGCGCATATAATGCGGGTCGCTCTCGTTCAATACCCAGGAAATCCCATGACATCTCGCAGCAGGATCGCGGGCGTTGCGCTCGCGCTGTGCGGCGCTGCGGGCGCCGTCGGGGCGCAGCCGTACCCGGCACGCCCGATCCGCATGATCGTGCCGTTCGCGCCCGGCGGCCCCACCGACATCATCGGCCGCGTGATGGCGGCAAAACTCACGGATACGCTCGGACAACAGGTCGTGATCGACAACCGCGCCGGCGCCGGCGGCAACATCGGCATGGCGCTCGCGGCGCGCGCCGCGCCCGACGGCCATACCATCCTGCTCGTGAGTTCGAGCCTCATGGTGAATCCGAGTCTCTACAGGAATCCCGGCTTCGACCCCGTCAGGGATTTCGTGCCGGTAACCTGCGCGGCGGCCTCGCCCAACGTGATCACCGCACATCCGTCGCAGCCGTTCAAGGGATTGAAGGACCTGATCGCGCTCGTGCGCGCGCAGCCCGGAAAATTCAATTTCGCGTCGCCGGGAGCGGGCACGACGCCGCACCTGTCGGGTGAACTGCTGCGGCTCACGCAGAAAATCGATCTCGCGCACATTCCGTACGCCGGCGCGGGACCCGTGATCCAGGCCATGCTCGCGAACCAGGTGACGGTCGGCATCACCGCCGTGCCGCCCGCGTCGCCGCACATCAAGGCCGGCACGCTGCGCGGCATCGCGGTCACCGCGGCAAAGCGCTCGGGCGGCCTGCCCGAGGTGCCGACGACGGTGGAGTCGGGCGTGCCCGGGCTCGAGTCGGATACCAAGCAGGGCGTGCTGTTCCCGGCAGGCACGCCGAAGCCCGTCGTCGACCGCGTGCATGCCGAGATCATGAAAATCATGCAGATGCCGGACGTCAAGGATCGCATGGCCGCGCTCGGCTTCGAAGTCATCGCCAACACGCAATCGGAGTTCGCGCAGCAGATGCGCGACGACATCGCCAAGTGGGGCAAGGCGATCCGCGACGCAAACATCAGGGTGGAATGACATGAAAATACTGGTCTACGGCGCCGGCGCGATCGGCGGATATCTCGGTGCGGTGCTCGCGGCGGCGGGCGAGGACGTGACGCTCGTTGCGCGCGGCGCGCAGTACGACGCGTTGTCCTCGCGCGGCATCATCCTCGAAGGCCCGAAAAGCGGCCGTCCTGATCCCGTCAAGGTGCGCGCGGTGCGGCCCGGCGAGGAAAAGCCGCCCTACGATCTCGTGTTCGTCACGCTCAAGTCGCACCAGCTCGCGCCGGCCGCGCAGCATATCCGCGCGCTCGGCGGGGCCGACGCGATGTTCGTTTTCCCGCAGAACGGCATTCCCTGGTGGTATTTCGACGGCATCGAATCGCGCTATCGCGGCACGAAACTGAAGACGCTCGATCCGGACGGCGTGCTGTCCCGCACGTTCGAGAGCCGCAACATCATCGGCGGCACGGCGTTCAAACCGTCCGATCTCGTGGAGCCGGGCCGCATCCGGCTGGCCGATGGCGACACCGATGCGATCACCATCGGCGAGATCGACAACACCGTCACGCCGCGTCTGAACGCGATCGCCAAGATCACCGGCAACGCCGGGTGGCCCGGGAGGATTTCCGAGGACATCCGCAAGGTCAAGTGGAACAAGCTGCTGTCGAACGCAGTGTGGAACACCATCGGGTCGGTGACGCAGTCGACGGCGAAGGATATCGGCGCGTTCGCCGGCACCGGCCCCGTCGCCGCCGCGATGATGCGCGAGGTGATCGCGGTCGCCGGCGCGGTCGGATGCCCGCTCGATGCCGATCCCGACGCGCTCGTCGCGAGCGCCGCGAAGCGCGTCGCGATCCCCTCGTCCACGCTGCAGGACGTGCGCGCCGGCCGCACGCTGGAACTCGACGCGATCATCAACGTGCTGGTCGAACTCGGCGGACTTGCGAACATTCCGACGCCCACGCTCACGATCATCGCCGCGTGCGCGAACCTGCTCAATCAGCACATCATCCACGACCGTGTGGCGTTCCGGCCGGTGAAACTTACGGCGTGAGTCGCCTGCCGCGGTAGATAAGCGCATCGCCCGCCGGCACGCATGGTCCGCAAATCGAAAGGAAAACCACGGTCATGGTCAGTCTCATGGAGAAGTCCCCGCTCGGGGTGTATCTCGAGCATTGCAGGAAGGGTGAACTCGCCTATCAGGTGTGCGCGGACGACGACACGCCGGTGTTTTACCCGCGCGCCGTCGCGCCGAAAACCGGCAGCGCCAACCTCGAATGGCGTGTGTCGAAGGGTCTCGGCACGGTCTACGCGACGACCATCGTGTATTACAAGGGTGAACCGCCGCTCAACGTCGCGATGATCGACCTCGACGAGGGTTTTCGCATGATGAGCCGGGTGGAAGACATCGATGCCATGCAGGTGAAAATCGGCATGCGCGTGAAGGTGAAAATGCATCCGGGCGACGACAAGCAACCGCCCTACCCGGTGTTTACGCCGGCGGAGGGCGCCAAATGACAGGCACATCGAACGGACTGCGGCGTGGCGCGGTCGCCGTCGTCGGCGCCGCGGAATCCGATCTGGGGCAGGTCGCGCCGGGCACGAGCCCGGTGGATCTCATGGCGCAGGCGACGGTGCGCGCGCTCGACGACTGCGGGCTCGCCGTTTCCGACGTCGACGGCATCTTCTCGTCGGCGTCCCAGGTGCGCACCGCGCCGATGGCGCTCGCGGAATACCTGCGCATCAAGCCGAAGGTGTTCGACGGCACCAACATCGGCGGCTCGTCGTTCATGTCGCACGTCTCGCACGCTCAGGCTGCGCTGCAGCAGGGCATCTGCAACGTGGCTGTGGTCGCGTACGGCAGCACGCAGCGCTCGGTATC
>CAZMBS010000002.1:44293-55231 GCA_964564295.1 uncultured Streptomycetaceae bacterium | reverse complement strand
TCACGAAGGCGGAAGTGAAACGCCGGCTGTTCGAGGAGTCGCGCATGTCCGCGAGGCGGCTGACGGCGAAGGATTTCGAGCGCACGCAGTTCACGCGCGAACCCGAGCTCGGCCGGATTGCACACGACACGATGCTTGCGATTTCCAGGACGCCCGACGAAATCGGCATCATCGTCGCCGGCGGCCCGGGCACGCATTCCGTGTACGTGCCGAGCTTCGGCAATACGCGCGCGGTTACAAGGGAAATTTCTGACTGACGTGATGCGAAGGCACTTGTGTACAGCCGTCGCCGCGCTCGTCGCGGTCCTCCCTGCGGTCGTCGATGCGCAGGCGTATCCGGCGCGGCCCGTGCGCCTGATCGTTCCGAGTTCTCCGGGCGGCGGCAGCGATTTTCTCGGCCGCGTGCTCGCGCAGAAACTCAGCGAACTGATGGGCCAGCAGTTCGTGGTCGAAAATCGCGCGGGCGCCAGCAGCATGATCGGAACGGAACTGGCGTCCAAGGCGCCGCCGGACGGGTACACGCTCGTGCTGCCGCCGGCCGCTGTCGCGATCAACCCGAGCATATTCGCCAGGCTCAACTTCGATGCGCTGCGGGACCTCGCGCCGATCACGCAGGTCGTCGAAGCCGGCAACGTGCTGGTCGCGCACCCGTCCGTGCCCGCCAATTCCGTGAAGGAACTGATTGCCCTGGCGAAAAAGCGACCCGGCACGCTGACGGTCGCGACGCCCGGTATCAGCGGCACGCCGCACCTTGCCGCGGAGTTGTTCCGCCTGATGACGTCGACCGAACTGCTGATCGTCGTATACAAGGGTTCCGGCCCGGGCACGATTGCGCTGATTTCCGGCGAAGTCGCGCTGCAGTTTGCGACACCGCCGTCGTCGCTGCCCTCGATTCGCGCCAAACGCATACGCGCCCTCGGCGTGACGAGCAAATCGCGCATTGCGCCGTTACCGGACGTGCCCGCAATCGCCGAGATCGTGCCGGGCTACGAGGCCACGCAGTGGTTTGGCCTGCTCGCGCCCGCCGGAACACCGCGTGCCATCATCGACCGCCTGTACCAGGAAACGAGCCGTGCCGTGCGCGCGCCCGAAGTCCGGGACAAGCTCTCGGTGGAAGGACTGGAGCCGGTCCTGAGCACGCCCGATGCGTTCGCCGGGTTCATGCGCTCGGAGCACGACAAGTGGGCCAAGGTCATCCGGGCCGCGGGAATCAAACCGCAGTAACGGCGGCGCACGGCGCCGGATTTCCGTTGGGCCGGCAATACTCGCGATGGCGTTCCGGGCCTGCCGCGCGTTCGGTTAGTTCCGCCTGCGGCGCGCGGCATTCGGATCCTGCGCTTCGGACTTCGCAGGAACGATGATCTGGGTCTGCGTCGACTGCGACACCACCGTGCCGTCATCGTTGGTGATCGTCGTCTGCCACACGCTCGTCGTGCGGCCCAGATGCAGCAGTTTCGACACGCCGCGCACCACGGGCCCGCGGCCCGGCGCGAAGAAATTCGTCTTGGATTCGATGGTGCCGCTGCGGTGGCCCGGCGGCAGATTGTGGACCGCGCCCACCGCGCCGAGGATGTCGGCAAACGACATCAGCGCGCCCCCGGCGACACGGCCGCCCCGGTTGATGTGTTTCGGTTCGATGTCCATCTCGCCGACCACCTGTTTTTTCGACAGGGACACGAGCCGCATGTTGAGCAGTTTCGGTATGCCGCCGTCGAACACCGGCGAGTACGGCGCCGCCGCGCGTTTCACCTTTCCCGTCCCCTTGCGCGTCATTGCAGAAAATCCCTGATCCATTGCCGGTATTGGTCCGCGCGCGTGTAGGCATCCATCTCTTTCGCGGACAGCATCCTGTCCTTGAGTTCCTCGGCCGCGCCGCCGTTGTACAGATGCGTGTACACGTCGCGCACGGCCTTCGCGGCGGCGGCAAGCGGCTGATGGCCCTGCAGCAGCACGCGCGCGCCCGCGGCCGCAAACTGCTCGCGCGTGATCCCCGCCCGCGCACCGCCCACGATCACCGGCAGCCGCGATGCATCGTGGATGGCCCTGACCTGGTCCGCTGACTCCACGCCGATCACGAATATGCAATCCACGCCGCATGCCGCGTAGGCCTTCACGCGTTCGACGGTGCGCGCGGTGTCCTCGACCTTCAGCGCCGCCGTGCGCCCGGCGATGACGAGATCCGGGTCGCGACGCGCGGCCACGGCGGCCTTGAGCTTGCCGACCATTTCCGCGGTGGATATCAACTCGTCCTGCCCGGCCGGCTGGCCGTGCCGGATCGGCAGCGCGGTGTCCTCGATCGACATCGCTGAGACGCCGGCGTGTTCGAGTTCCTCGATCGTGCGCATGACGTTGAGCGCGTTGCCGTAACCGTGATCCGCGTCGACCAGCAGCGAAATCGAGCTCGCGCGCATGATGCGGCGCACCTGGTCGGCGAAGTCCGTCAGCGTCAGCACGATCAGGTCGGGCGCCGCGAGCGTGCTGTTCGACGCCACCGACCCTGCGAGGATGCCGAGCCGGTAGCCGACCGACTCCGCAATGCGCGCCGACAGCGCATCGTAGACGCTCGCGGGCGACAGGCATGCGGATCCGTTCAGGATCGCGCGCATCCGCTTGCGCGGTTCAGAATAATTCATGAATGCTCCGAATGTTCACAACGTGGTCCCCGGCGCAGCGTTTTTTTCGGCCGCCCGTTTCTGGGGCGCTACGTTGACATGCCGGGGACGCGTGCGTCAAATGAAAGCAGCGCCTATTTTCCGGGCGCGTCCGGCACGTCGGTCGCAGGTCCGCAGCGCGGCTCGCTGACGAAATCGGTCAGCGGTTTGGCGAGGGTGCAGATGGAAATGTCGTCGTTGTACTGCACGGCCGCCGCGACAGTACCGGACGCGTACATGCCCCAGTGCGCCGTGCGCAGTCGCGTTCCCGGTGACTGGCCCAGCCCGGCAACCTGCGCGCGCAGCGTCGGCACACCGTCTTGCCAGAGCTGCACGAAACCCGTCGTTCCCGCGTAGACGATGTAGACCGTCAGCCGCACCCACCGGCGCAGCGGAAAGTCGGGTTGCGCGCCGGGGCCGATGTATTCCCCGTGAAACGGGGCGACATGCGCGAATTCGAGCTTGCCGTTGCGAACAGAGGCGGTATGCAGCGCCCAGCTTCCGCGTTTGGACTCGCTATCGTGATTGCCCCAGGTGCCGAAATGAATCCAGTCGGTACGCGACATGCGCGCATAGTCGGTATCCAGATACACCATGAAGGTATTGACAAGCGGCGTGGCGAAATCGACATGCACGCCCGGATAGGCACGATGACTCTCGGCTGACTGCGCGGCAATCCATCCCTTGTACGCGCTGCCGCCGGAATAAACAGGCTCGCCCGACGCGCGGCCTACGATGGTCCAGGCGGAAACGCGCCCGGCCGGCATGATGCCCGACTGCGCGTACGCGCCATTGTCGTAGTCCAGCCATTCGCTGCCCGGGAACCCGCGCTCGAACCCGCTGTGCCACACAGGATTCTGTGCATGTCCCGAAACGCCATGCATCGCGAGTAAAACACAGACCACACGGAAAAGCGTTGAAGCAACCACGGTCAGGTTCGTTCTTCCGTAATGGTCAACAAAGCCGGTATTGCACTGCAACAAGGCGAAAATTCGAAGACTGTCGGTCGATACATCGTCGGTAGGATCGCGGGCCCATCTGGCGCAAATCGGAACAAAATTAACTTTTCTTTAATAAACAACTGGTTAAATAAAGGCACCCAACCGAGAGAACCTTGGCATGAATTCTGCAGAACTTGTGGCGGGCAGGGCAAACACAGTGGGAGGATGCCATGGTTAACGCGGAACTCGAATGTTACATGCGGCAGTATCCCGAGTGGTCGGAACTCGCCGAGCAGTACCGCAATTCGCCGACAGCGGAGTGGGTGCTCGCCGTGGCCGAGATCGCGGCGATCCAGCAACAGCGGCAAGTGAACGCGCTCGCCACGCCGAACGTCGATGACATCGCGGACGACCCCGACGCCGATCTCGAGGTCGACGCGCTGCGCGACGACGAATTGCGGGCGCTGTCCACGCAAGTCTGAATTTGCTGGCGGGGCTCCGGTGGATGTTGTCGCCGGGGCCCCGCGCGGCGGGAACCACCGCCGCGGGCGACCGCGTTGCCGGTCGGCCGCATACCCTGTCGCGCAACGACAGTACCGCGCCGCGGTACTGTTCGGAAAATGACGCCAGGCAGTCAGCCTGCGTCGACGCATCGACGAACTCCCGTGGACGGACGTGCCCGAATCGCGGCAAAGCATGCCGCGCGTTCCGTGCTAGCATGTTTTGCATGCCGGCCCGCCCCCGCGGCGGCCCCGCAACCTCCCCTCGCAACAGGCCCCGTCATGACGATACCCACCACCAGCGACGAACATTACTTCATGTACTTTCCCGGCAACTACCGCTGGTCGGCGGCGGTGATCAGCATGCTCGGCACGTCGATCTGGGGCAGTTCCGACATCGGCGAGGTCGACAGAATCGGGCGGCTCCTGAAGACCGCGCCGAAGCAGGACGACGCGGCATGGTTTGACGCGGCGGTCAAGGTCGCGGACGGCGTGCGCGCGCACGCCGAACGGTACGACCGGTCCGGGCACCGGTTTTCCGCGGCGCCGTTCTACCTGCGAGCCTGCAAGTACTACCAGATGGCCGAACGCTTTCGCACGCCGAAGGATGCGATCGCCGTCGACGCGTACCGGCGCAGCATCGCGTGCTTCCACCGCTTCGCGGCGCTGACCGACGTGACGATCGACGTGGTGGAAGTTCCGTTCGTCGACGGTTCGCTGCCCGGCTATTTCGTGCACGCGCAGAATCCGGCTTCGGCGCGCGCGCCGGCCGTGGTGTTTTTCGACGGCCTCGACGTCACCAAGGAACTGCTCTACATGCGCGGCGTGCCGGACCTCATCAAGCGCGGCATTTCCGTGCTGATCATGGACGGGCCGGGGACCGGCGAAGCCATCCGCTTCCGCAACCACTATCTGCGCCACGACTACGAGGTCGCGGGCTCGGCGTGCGTGGACTGGCTGGAGCGGCGCGCCGACGTGAACCCGAAGAAGATCGGCGTCATTGCGAACAGCCTCGGCGGTTACTACGCGCCACGCTGCGCGTCCATGGAGCCCCGGTTCGCGGCCTGCGTCGCGTGGGGCGCGATCTGGGACTACCACGCGACCTGGAAACGCCGCATCGACGCGGCCTTCAACGCCGCGATGTCGGTGCCCGGCCACCACATCATGTGGATACTCGGCGTCGACACGCTCGAAGCCGCGCTGCGGAAACTCGAGACGTTCCGGCTCGACGGCGTCGTGCAGAAAATGCGCTGCCCGTTTCTTGTCGCGCACGGTTCCGAGGACGAGCAGGTGCCGCTCGCCGACGCACAGGCGCTGTACGACGCGAGCGGTTCGCCGGACAAGACGCTGCGGGTGTTCACGCCGGAAGAAGGGGGCGCACAGCACTGCATGCGCGACTACTGCGCGCTGGGGGTGGCGGAAATGTGGAACTGGCTCGAAGACAAGCTGGTGCGCGGCTGATTCGCGACAGGCGCGGCGGTGCTAGAATCGCCGCCGCTTCCGGCAACCGGCCGCCCCACACGCGCAGCGAGGACACCATCATGCCCATCGGGAAACTCGATCACTATTCCATCCGCACGCTGGACATCGAGGCCTCGCGCCGTTTCTACACCGGCGTCATGGGTTTCGAAGTGGGATTCCGGCCGCCGTTCGATTTTCCGGGGCTGTGGCTCTACAACGAGAAAAAACACCCGGAGTCGTACGGAGTCGTGCACATCATCGGCGTGGATCCCGGCGATCCGGAAGGTCTCAAGGCGTATCTCGGCGACCGCGACCTCGCGTCGCTGAAAGGCACGGGAACGGTCGACCACATGGCGTTCGCGGCGACCGGGCTCCAGGACATGCGCCGGCGGCTCGAGCAACACCACGTCGCCTACCGCGAGCGCACGGTGCCGTCGCTCGGCATCCACCAGGTGTTTTTCGAGGACCCGAGCGACGTGACGATCGAACTCAATTTCCCGGCGGCGGAGGCGGCGCAGGCCGCGTGACCGCCGGGTGCCGCGCGTCTAGCGGTTGCGCGTCGCGCTCCACTTCGACGTGCCCTGCGCGGTCCGGACGGTGCCCTCGATCGTATTGCCGCCGACGCGCCCGGAGTAGGTGGCCCCGCCGGCCGTGAACGTGATCTGGTCGCCGCGCAGCTTGCCGCCGTTGATCGGCGACAAGACGTTGCCCGCGCGCAGCGTGCCCGCGACGTTCTGGAACAACTGCTTCATGTCGATCTCGCCGCCGGCCATCTGCCACTTGCCCTCGACTTTCGCCGGCACGATCCACAGGTAGGCCGTGCAGTAGCTGCGGCAGCCATCGGACTCGCTCGCGGTCACGGTCTGATCGGACGACCACTCGCCCATCGTGAACGAATTGGACACGACGCGGGTGCCCGGCCGCATGTCGAGAATTTTCGGCCGCAGCTTGATGTTCAGATCGGGCAGCAGGAACAGCGTGATGACGGTCGCCTGCGAGAAGTCCGTTTCGAAGATGTCGCCGCGCACGATCACGGCCTTGTCGCCGACGCCCTCCTTCGCGGCGATGCGCTTCGAGTACTCGACCATGTCCGGGTTGTATTCCACGCCCATCGCCCGCGCGCCGCGCTTCACCGCGGTGATGACGGTGCGGCCGTCGCCGGAACCGAGGTCGATCACGTAGTCCTTCGGTGTAACCTTCGCGAGATCCAGCATGCGATCGACGAGCGCCTGCGACGTCGGCACCCATACGACATCCTTGCCTTCCTGCCCGCTCTGCGGCTGGTAATCGGAGGCAGCCGGTTGAGCGATCGCGGCCGGCGCGCACAGCGCAAGGCCCAGTGCAATCAGCAGCGGGCGCAGACGTTCAAGGGCATTCATAACTATCTCCGGATGGTGGGAATATTTATCGGCCGCGACGGGCCCGGCGAAACGGGTAGCGATGATACCGTAACGCGCGACGCCCCGTCGCTATCACGAAGAGACCATCGGGCCCGCGCCCAAGTTCTGCAATTTTTGTTAGGATGCCGTGCGCGGATTGGGGCCCGTACGGCATGATTCATCGCAACGTTATGTTTTTATTGATTTTTCTGGAGACCTTCATGATGTTTCTGATTCGCGCGACGACGTTGCGCGCGGTGCTTGCTTTCACGATGCTTACGGCCGGCGCGGTGCAGGCGCAGGAACGATTCTCGCTGTTCGTGCCGAGCGACCAGGCCAACGTGGAGCGCATGCTGAAACTCGCCGACCTGCGTGACGATGATGTCGTGGTCGACCTCGGTTCCGGCGACGGACGCATCGTGATAACCGCCGCGCTGATGAACCGCAACCTCACCGGCTGGGGCGTGGACATCGATGAGAAGCTCGTGAAACAGGCAACGCTCGAGGCGCAAAAACAGGGGCTCTCGAGTCGCGTGCGTTTCGTTCACGGCAACGCGTTCGACGCCGATCTCTCCGGCGTGACCGTGATCTCGATGTGGATGTGGCCCGAGATCCAGCGCATGCTGCGCACCAAAATACTGGCCGAAGCGCGGCCCGGCACGCGCGTCGTCACCAATCTCTGGAACATGGGCGATTCGTGGATCGCCGACAAGATCGACAGCGACGGCATGACGGTGCACATGTGGGTCGTGCCGGCGAAAATCGCGGGCAACTGGAACTGGGAGCTGCCGGTGGCGGGAAGCAAACGCGCCTACGCCGCCGTGCTCGAGCAGCAGTTTCAGAAAGCCGAAGGCGTGGTGCGGGTGGGCGGCCGGCGCGGCGTGTTCGACAGCATGGAACTGCGGGGCGAGGACATCGCGTTCAGGCTCGGCATGACCATCGATGGCCTCGGCTACGCGCGGCACGAATTCCGTGGCAAGGTGCGCGGCGACACGATCATCGGGACCGCCCGCGTCGCCGTCAGCAAGAAAGGCAAGGACGAGGACGAGGAAGTCTTCGATCTGCCCTGGCGTGCCACGCGCGCGGCGATGTCGGCCTATTTCGCACCAACGGGTATCGGCGTCAAGTAACCGCGGCCTCGCCCGGACTTCAATCCCCCTTCAACCCCGCTTCCTTCACCACGCGCGTCCATTTCTCGGTTTCCCGGCGCACGTGTTCGACGAACGCCTCGGGCGTCGAGGGCGTGACCTCGATGCCCTGTTCCTCGAGCCGCGCCTTGAGCGGCCCGGCGAGCACCTTGTGCAGATCGGCGTTCAACCGTGCGAGTATCTGCTGCGACACCTTCGCCTGCGTGCAGATGCCGTACCAGCCGGTCACTTCGTAACCCGGCACGCCCGCTTCCGCGAACGTCGGCACATCCGGCAACTGCGCGTTGCGCCGCGCCGACGTGACTCCGAGCGCGCGCACGCGGCCCGCCTTGGCCATCGCGAGCGGGCCGCCGGCGAGATTGCCGACCGAGGATTCCATGTGGCCGCTGATCACGTCGGACAACGCCGGCGCCGCGCCGCGGTAAGGCACGTGCACGATGTTGATGCCGGTCATGACTTTCAGCAGTTCGATCGACATGTGGGGGGATGCGCCCACGCCCGACGAACCGAAGTTGACCCGGCCCGGATTGGCTTTCGCGTACGCGATGAACTGCTTCAGCGTGCGCGCGGGAAACGACGGGTGCACCATGAACAGATTCGGCACGCCGCCGATCATCGACGGAAACGCGAAATCGCGGATGTGGTCGTAACTCTGCTGCGGAGTCCGCGCCTGCGTGATCGAATGCGAGCCGATGTTGCACAGCACCAGCGTGTAGCCGTCCGGCGCGGCCTTTGCGGTCAATTCGGTGGCGATGTTCCCGGCCGCGCCGGGACGGTTCTCGACGAATACGGTGGCGCCCCACAACTCGGTCAGCGACTGCGCGATCATGCGCGCCGTGGTATCGACGCCGCCGCCGGGCGCGTAGCCCACGAGTATGCGCACGGGCTTCGCCGGATAGGACTGCGCCAGCGCGGGGCCGCCGAGCACAAGGCCCGTTGCGATCGCGAATGCCGCGGTGGCGGACCGCATGCTCACTCCACCTTCAGGCCGAGCTTGCGGATGATTTTCTCGTTGCCCGCCATTTCGCGGCGCAGGTACGCGTCGAAATCGGCCGGCGTCATGGGGCTCGACGTCATGCCGAGATTGGAGAAAATCTTCACCGACTCGGGCAGCAGCAATGCCTTGCCCATTTCCGCGCTCATGCGCTCGATCGCCGCCCGCGGCACGGTCGAACGCATGATGACGCCGAACCAGTTGAGCGCCTCGAAGCCCGGATAGCCCGATTCCGCGATCGTCGGCACGTCCGGCATCGCTTCCGTGCGCTTCGCCGAGGTCACCGCGATCGGGCGCATGCGCCCGGAGGCCACGTACGGCGCGCAGTCGAGCACGTTGTTGATCAGCATGCTGTTGTGCCCGCCGAGCACCGCGATGGCCGCCGGCGCACCGCCGCCGTACGGCACGTTGGTCATCTTGATCTTCGCGAGGTCGATGAAGACCTCGCCGGCGATTCTGCCGCCGCCGATGATGCTCGACACCGCCCACGTGAGCTCGCCGGGCCGCGCGCGCGCGAGCGCGACGAGTTCCTTCACGTTTTTCACGGGCAGCGACGGATGCACGCAGATCGCGAGCGCGTTGACCGCGAGCCGCGTGACGCCCGCGAAATCTTTCAGCGAATCGTACGGCAACTTCGAGTAGGCGAACGGATTCACCGTGAAACTCGTCGCGACGACGTTCATCGAGTTGCCGTCGGCCGGCGCCCGCGCGAGTATCTCGGTGGCGATCACCGTGTTCGCGCCCGTGCGGTTTTCCACGACGACGTTCTGACCCAGCGCCCGTGACAGCGGCTGCGCCACCGTGCGGGCCAGCGTGTCGCCCGAACCGCCCGGCGGGAACGGCACGAGAAAACGGATGGGTTTTCCCGCATCCTGCGCCGCGGCGAGCGGCGGCACGGCCATTGCGGCCGCGAACATGAGACCCGGGAGTCCGGCAATACGCATGGTGTTCTCCTCGACGTGATGGCGTGATTTCAGGCGGCCGGCTTCGCGTACTTGCCGGTCAGTTGCGGCGTCAGGGCCTCGAGACCCTTCTTGTGCCGCTCGAGCCGTGTGTCGCGCGCCCACGTGCGCTTCAATTCGTCGCGCACGCTGACCTTGAGCCGACCGAGACCTTCACACTCGAGTTCGATCCTGTCGCCGTCCATGAACGGATTGAGCCCGCCGTGATTGGTGCCGGTCGCGATGATGTCACCCGGGTACAGCGCGTGGATCGACGTGATCCACTCGATGCAGCGCGGCACGTTGTGCGCGAGGTCAACGGTGTTGAAGTCCTGCTTCAGCACGCCGTTGTTCCACAGCCGGATCTGCATCTTGTGCGGATCCGGGATTTCGTCGGCGGTGACGATCCACGGCCCGATCGGCGCGAAGGTGTCGCGCGACTTCATCTGATAGAACACGTTGCCGGGCGGCAGCACGCCGCGCGCGGAACCGTCGATGAAATTCACGTAGCCGAACACGTAGTCCATCGCCTTCGCCGCGCTCACGTGGCTCGCCCGCCTGCCGATCACCAGCGCCATTTCCGCTTCACCCTCGAATATGGTCGCAGGTATGTCGGGCAGCACCATGGTATCGCCGGGACCCACGATCGCGCTCGGCGCCTTGTGAAACGCGTTGATCGGCGCCGCCTTGCGGCCGGATATTTCCTCGACGTAGTTGACCGCCATGCAGTCGATCGTCACCGGCCGCGGAAGCGGCGGACGCAACCGCACGCCCGAGAGCGGCATGCCCTTGCCGGATGCCGCCGCCTGTTCGAGTTTCGGGCGGTAATCCGCGAAACGTTCGATCACGCCGTTGATGAGATCGTGCGGTCCGGTGTGCGGAACGTCCTTCACCACCGCGGAGACGTCGACGACGGTGTCCCC
>CAZMBS010000002.1:32782-44193 GCA_964564295.1 uncultured Streptomycetaceae bacterium | reverse complement strand
CGCGCCGCGAGCGGCACCGTGTCGGGCACGGTCGCGATGCGGTCGAGAAAACTCTCGGCGCTGATCGCATACCACCAACCCGGCATCAGCATCAGGTCCCGTCCGCGGCCCTGCGCGACGAGCTCTCTCGCGCGCGCTTCGAGTTCTGCCTGGCGGTCCTGCGCGAAAAGATTCTCCGGGCCGCCCGATGCGGCACGCGGACCGCCTCGCCCGGTGGAAAGCAGCACCAGCGCCGGCGTGTGCGGATGGTCCACGACGTGCTGCACGCCCATCATGCCGCCGTTGCTGTGACCGATGATGACCGGCGCGGGAAATCCGCGCGCGGCGAGCCACTGCGCGGCAAACCGGTTGTCCGCCAGCGCTTCGCGCGTCGACTGGAACGCGCCGCCCTCCGCGGCGCGGCTCGCGCGCGTGGTCAGCACGTCGTGTCCGCGGCGGTTGAACGCGAGAAAGGCGTATCCGAGCGCGGTCAGCGGCTCCGCCAGAAACCGCGCGGCGCCGGTATAGAAGTTCATGGTATTGCCGTGGAAGTACAGCGCGGCGCCGACGCTCTGGCCGTCGTCCGGTTCGTGCAACGCGCCGTCTACGGCAATGCCGTCGGTGGGTATCGTGACGAGTCGGGTGCGCATGGGGTCGTTGGCGAATGGAGGTCGCGACACCGGCCGGCGACCCGGCGCTCATTATGCTGGGTTCGGCCCGCGCGGGAAATACGCGCCGGTCCGCGTCCACGATCCGGCCGTTCTGCTGCGGTATCATCCGGGACCCTGCACGCATGCTCCGGCGCCATGACGCACGAATCCAGCACCGACAATCCCCATACGCGCGGCATCGCCGAATTCGTCGGGCGATTGCGGTTCGATGCGATACCGGAAGACGTTCGCGGCCGGATCAAGCTGCTGATTCTCGATGCGCTCGGCTGCGGCATCTACGCGGCGGATCTCGAATGGAGCCGCATCCTGCAGCGCGAACTGGGAGCGCTGGATGCTACGCCGGCGTGCGTGGTGTGGGGCACCAACCGGAAACTTTCGGCGCCGCACGCGGCGCTCGTGAACGGCACGCAGGTGCAGGGATTCGAACTCGACGACGTGCACCGCGTCGCGGTGCTGCATACGGGTTGCGTGGTATTGCCGGCGCTCGTCGCCATCGCGGAAACCCGACCGGACATGACCGGACGCGATTTCCTGACCGCCGCCGTCGCGGGCTACGAGATCGGCCCGCGTGCGTCCCTCTGCATGGGCCCGGAACACATTGCGCAGGGCTGGCACTCCGGTGCGACCGCGGGCGTGTTCGCCGCGGCGGCGGGCGCCGCGCACGCGCTCGGTCTCGACGCTGATCGCACGGTGCATGCGCTCGGCATCGCGGGAACCCAGGCGTGCGGACTCATGGCGGCCCAGTATGGCGCGATGGTCAAGCGCATGCACGCGGGCCGGGCTACCCAAAGCGGCCTGTACGCGGCGCAACTCGCCGCCGGCGGCTTCACCGGCATCGTCAACGTCTTCGAGTCCGGGTACGGCGGCTTCTGCACGACGTTTTCGCGCTCCATCGACCGCTTCGACATGCGCGAGCTGACCGCAGGGCTCGGCACGGTCTGGCAGTCCATGGGCGTGCGCGTGAAACTCTATTCGTGCGTCGGCAGCACGCATTCGACGCTCGACGCGATCCGCGATCTGCTGGCCGAACGCCGCTTCGATCCCGACGCGGTCGAGCGCATCACCGTGCACGGGTCGCAGACGACCGTCAACCATGCCGGCTGGCGGTACGTGCCGCAGGGGCATACCGCGGCGCAGCTGAACCTCGCGTTCTGCGTCGCGACGCTGCTGATCGACGGAGAAGTGTTCGTGGATCAGTTCACCGAACCGAAACTCACGGACCCCGCGCGCATCGCGCTCGCGAACCGCGTGGAAGTGCTGCACGACCCCGCGATCACGGCGCGCGGCGCGAAGTACCGGCAGATGGTCCGCGTGGAAGTGCTGCTGAAAGACGGTACACGCCTTGATCGCACGCGGGAAGTCTCGCGGGCCAAGGACCATTTCGCGACGGCAGAGGAAGTCGTCCGGAAATTCGGGAACCTCGCCGGTCACATCCTGCCCGCGGCACAGGTGCGCGAACTGCGCGACACGGTGCTGAACCTCGAGAGCCTCCCCGACGCCGCGCGCATCGCGCGGCTCATGCAGCGGGCCTGAGGCCCGCGTCAGGCGAGCTGTGCGAGCAGCTCGCCGACTTCGCGCGACGACAGCGTCTCCAGCTGGCCGACGCGGTCCAGCACGGCGTCGACGCCGGCCCCTTCCAGTCGTGCCGAAAGACAGTCACGCAATTTGGCGCCATGCTGCGCGTCGTCCACCGGCTCGCCCCAGAACCCCGGCGGCTTCGCGCACGTTCGGGAAACCGTTGTGCCGTCCTCCAGCGTGACGGCGACGGTGACCTGCATGCGGCGCGTGTCCTGCGGCAACGACGGATCGACCTCCACGGCCGTCCTGGAAAGAAGCGCGGCCATATCCGGGCGGAACCGCCGCTCGTCCGTGAACGAGCGTATGCCCACGTGCCCGTCGAGCAACGCGGCCGACGCGGTGTACTGAAAGCTGAACTTCCCTTCGAGGCCGCCGCGCGGCTGCGGCCGGTTCGCGTCCCGGATGTCCGGCGTCACGATGCGCACTGCGCGGATCGCCGCGGGATCGGCAATGGCGGAACGCACGTCGAGCGCCGCGCCAATCGCGAAGTGCGTCGGATACTTCGACGGAAAAAACTTGATCGCCATGCCCGGGTCCACGCACCGGTACGGCTGCCCGAATGCAAATAACGCTTCAAAATCAAACTGTTCCCGAAAAAACGTCGCGACGTAGCCGTGCGGCGCCTCGAGTATGCCCGGATGCGCGGTGAAGCCGCGCGCGGCAAGCATCGCCGCCTCGAGGCCGGCGGCGGCGGCGTTTCCGCAGTGTGTGCATTTCACCATCGAGCCGGTGTTGGCCGGCAGCCCGCTGCAGCGCGATGCCGCCATGCCCAGCGCGAACGCGAGTTGCGCGGCATCGAGTCCGAGCAGGTGCGATGCCGCGACCGCGGAGCCCATGAGCCCGATGACACCGGGCGTGTGAAACGGCAGCGCGCCGCGCTTCGGCCGCGCAGCAAGCAGCACGCGACCCTGCATTTCGAAACCTTTCGCGCAGGCGGTGATGATCGCGCGCCCGTCCATGCCGCGCGCCTCCGCGAGCGCGAGCGCCGCGGGCAACGTCGGCGACACGGCATGCGTCGGCGGATTCGACATCGGCTCGAAGTCGAGCACGTGCATCGACACCGCGTTGGCATACGCGGCGGCGGCCGGCGGCACCTTGCAACCGGAACCCCATACCGTCGCCTGCGGTGCGCCGCCCTGCTCGCGCACGTGCGCAGCGACGATGCCGGCGGCCGCCTCGCGCGTGCCGGCCATGGCGACGGCGATGCCGTCGGCGATGAGGCGTTTGACGACGGCGACCGTCGCCGCGTCGAGATCATCGTAATCGATGCGCGCCACGTGCCCGCACAGTCGCGCGGTGGCCTGTTCCGGGACGGGGGTCGCGAATTCGTTCACGGTCGTGTTATATCATGGCACGCTTTCGATCCACGCCACATCAGGAGCCGGACATGAAAATCCGCAAAGTTTCGAGCTGGGTGCTGCGCATTCCGTTCACGTTTCCGCTGGTGAAGGAGCAGCAGCACGCGCTCTGCAATTTCGTCGAGATCGAGACCGGCGACGGGTTGAAGGGCCACGCGCTGTCGAGCTACCCCATGAAGTTCGGCATCCGCGAGTTCATCAACGGTGAAATCGCGCCGGCGATCGAAGGCATGGACCCGATGCGGCCCGAGGACGTCCGGACCCGCCTGTGGTGGGCGACCGCGCGCAAGCATTTCATGGGCGCGTGGAATTGCGCGGCGAGCCTCATCGACTGCGCGCTGTGGGACGTGAAAGGCAAGGCACTCGGGCAGCCGGTGTGGAAACTGCTGGGGGGCGCGCACCCGAAAATCCCCGCCTACATCACGTTCGGCCTGCCGCGGTATTCGACCGCGGAATTGATCGAGGTTGCGCGCATGCTGATCCGGGACGGACAGACGCGCCTGAAAATGGTCGTCGCCGCGGGCAGCCACGAGCACGATGAAATTCTCGGCCAGACCTCGGACGAAGGCATCCTCGAGGACGGCCGGCGCGTGCAGGCGCTGCGCGACGCCGTGGGACCCGATGTCGAACTCATGATGGATGCGAACAAGGGCTGCAACTTCGCGCAGGCGCTGAAGCTCGCGAAGTTGTGCGAGCCGTGCAACCTCAAGTGGTTCGAGGACCCGGTGCTGCAGGGCGATCCGCGCCTGATGGCGCGGCTGCGCGCGCAGACCACGATCCCGATCGCGGCGGGCAGCACGGCGACATCGGACCTGTCGTTTTTCCGCGAGTACCTGCTGCACGAGGCCGTGGACTATCTGCAGCCCAACGTGCGCGACATCGGCGGCTACACGCAGGGCCTGAAGGCGGCCGGCCTCGCGCAGGCGTTCAACGTGCCGATCGCGATGGGCGGCAACTACCCGCACCTCAACATGCACCTGCAGGCCGCCGTGCCCAACGGCGGGCGCGCGGAGTTTCACTGGCAGGGCTGGAAGTGCGTCACCTCGACTTTCGACGGCGCTCCCGATCCGGTGAACGGTTACCTGACGCTGCCCGAAGCGCCGGGCCTCGGCTTCACGCCCAAGTCCGGCATCCTCGACCTCGCGGTGAAGTAACGCGACGCTATTTGCGCAATCCGACGTGCGTCAGGAAGGCCACGAACTCCTCGCGTCGCGCATCCAGGTACTTCCTGAGTTGCGCGCCGTCGAGATAGTTGTCCTCGAAGTTGTTGGTCGCGGAGTAGTCTCGCCAGCCTTTTGAGCCGTACACGCGCTTCAGGATTCCCTCCATCGCGGCCGCGGCTTCTTTCGGAACACCCGCGGGCATGATGAACCCGCGACCGGTGCCGACCACGACCGGGATGCCGAGTTCCTTCAACGTCGGCGCGTCCGGCAGCGCGGTCATGCGCCGGTCGCCCGTCACGCCGATCACGCGCACCTTTTTCGCCTCGAGATGGGCGGCGACCTCGCTGAGATTTTCCGTCGTGATCTGGACGTGGCCGCCCGCGACGGCGGTGCCCGCCTCCGATCCGCTCTTGAACGAGACGTAGCGAAAGCGCGCGCCGGTTTCCTTCTCGAGCATGTACAGCATGAGGCGGCCCGACCCGGTTGCCGACGCGATGGCGCTCGATATGCCGCCGGGTTCGCGCTTCGCAGCCTCGATAAGATCCCGCACATTGTTGAACTTGGTGTCGACGTGCACCGCGATCACCTGCGGATCCATCGCGAAAAACGCGAGCGTCGTGAAATCGTCGAGGGAGAATCCGAGGTCCTGCCGGCTCATCGCCGACAGGAACGATCCCGTCGCCATGGCCTGCACCACGTGCGGATCGCCGCGCTTGCCCTTGGTGTAATTGAACGCAGTCGCGCCGCCGCCGCCCGGGCGGTTGGACACTTGCGGCTGCTGCGACACGAGTTTTTCCTTCACCATGATGTCGGCGATCAAACGCGCGAGCTGGTCGGTGCCGCCGCCCGCGGAGGTGTGCACGACGAGTTCGATGGGGCGCGACGGATAGGATTGCGCCGGTGCCGCCGTCCACGGCGCCGCCAGCGCCAGCGCAGCCAGCACGAGCCGGATGTTGTGCGATTCACAATTCGACATTTTCATTCCTCCACAAGATTTGCTGCTCTTCCGGGGCGCGGCGTCATTCCTGCTGCATTTTGGATTCGATGATGATTTTACGGAACTTCCCGACCTCGCGCCGCTGCTTGTCCGCGAACTGCTCGGGCGTGCTGGCGATCACGTTGTGCCCGGTGGCCTCCAGGCGCTCGCGAATTTCCGGCAGGTTGACGATGCGGATCACCTCGCGCGCAAGCCCCTGCACGAGCGCAGGCGACGCCTTCGACGGCAGGAACAATCCGTACCAGAGCTGGTGATCGTAGCCCGGCAGCCCGTTTTCCGCGACCGTCGCCACGTCGGGCAGTTGTCGGGCGCGCGTTGCGGTCGTCACCGCGAGTATCTTGAGCTTGCCGGCGTCGACGTGCCGGGCGACGGCCGTGTAATTGGTCAACGTCAGGTCGGTCTCGCCCGAGATGATCGCGATCGTTGCCGGCCCACCGCCCTTGTACGGCACGTTCTGCATCTTGACGCCGCCTTGCAGCATGAGCGCGTTGCCGGCGATTTCGCCGGTGGCGCCCGCAACCGCCACGTTGAGCTTCCCGGGATGGCGTTTCGCGAGCGCCATCAGTTCCTTCACCGAATTCGCCGGCACGCTCGGGTGCACCACCATCACAAGGGCGGCATTGGCGATCTCGGAGACCGCCACAAAATCGCGCAGAGGATCGTACGGCAGCTTCTTGTACAGCGTGGCGTTGATGGCGTGCGTGCCGGCGTTGCCGAACGTGATGACCGATCCGTCCGGCGCCGCGCGCGCGCCGACCTCGACACCGACGATGCCGTTCGCGCTCGCGCGATTGTCCACCACGACGTTCTGCTTCACGGCCTCGGCCAGTTTCGGCGCGATGAGCCGCGAGATGAAATCGGGCCCGCCGCCGGGCGGATTGGGCACGATGATCGCCACCGGCCGATTCGGAAACACCGTCGCCGTGCCCTGTGCGGACACAACTGCCGGCCCCAGGCCCGGCAACACGCCCGCAATTGCCACGCCGACCGACACCCCGTGGAACCATCGCATGCGTTGCATAATCCCTCTCCTCGACAGGTCAGTCTATTTTCGCACCGGAGCGCCGGATCACGTCGCCCCATTTCACGTTTTCGCTGCGGATGAGTTCGCCGAACCGCTGCGGCGTGCCCGGCGACGGCTCCGCGCCGATCGCCGCGAGTTTTTCACGCAATGCCGGGGACGCGAGCGCCCGGTTGATCTCGGCGTTCAGCCGCGCCACCAGCGCCGCGGGCACGCGCGCCGGACCGACGATGCCGTTCCACGTCGTCGCCTCGTAGCCCGGCACGGCTGCTTCCGCGATGGTCGGCACGTCCGGCAGCGCCGGGGACCGCGCCGGGCCCGTGACGCCGAGATTGCGCACCCGGCCCGCCTTCGCGTGCGGCGTGATCGAATTGAGGCTTTCCATCATGAACTGCACCTGCCCGCCGATGAGGTCGGTCAACGCCGCGGCACCGCCCTTGTACGGCACGTGCGTGATTTTCGTGCCGCTCATGAGTTTGAAAAGCTCCATGCCGACGTGTCCCGGCGAGCCCGTGCCCGACGAGGCATGCAAAAACTTTCCCGGATTCTGGCGCGCGAGATCGACGGCCTCGCGCAGCGTGCGGAACGGACTCGCCACGGATGCCGCGAGCAGCATCTGGTTGGTCGCGATCAGCCCGAGCGGCTGAAAGTCGCGCAGCACGTCGTACGGCGCCTGTTTGACCATGTTGGGGCCGATCGCGAGCGCACCGATCGGCGCGTAGCCGAGCGTGTAGCCGTCGGGCTGCGCACGCGCGACGAGTTCCATGCCGATCACGAACGCGCCGCCCGGCCGGTTGTCGATGACGATCTGCTGCTGCAACTGCGGCCCCAGTTCCGATGCGACGATGCGCGCCACCGTGTCGGAGGCGCTGCCGGGCGCCTGCGGCACGATGAGCCGGATCGGCCGCGACGGATAGGACTGCCCCCAGGCGGGTGCCGCCAGTACCGCGGCAATTCCCAGCCACACGATGGTGTTCACGGCGTCCCTCCCGATGGCGTTCGCGTTACGGTACGACGATGCCCACTTCCCTGCGCATGTCGTTGATCGCCTGCTCGCGCGTGCGCGTCATCCACTTCACGCGCTGGCCGATGGGCTTGTTCTGGACGTCGGGATGGATTTTCATCGCGACGAACACCGGTCCCGGCGCGCCGAAGATCTCCGGCAGCTTTTTCACAAGGTCGGCGATTTCGGTGATCGCGTAGGTGCGCGGATACCCGGCCCCGCGCGCGATGACGTCGTAGGCGACGTTTTTCGCGTTGGGAACGGGCTGGCCGCCGGTGGTGGCGTACACCTCGTTGTCGAGCATGAAGTGATAGAAATTCGCCGGCTTGTGCTCGGCGACGGTGAGCAATATGCCCATGCCCATCTGCACGTCGCCTTCGGAATCGATGAGGATCACGCGCCGTTGCGGCACCGCCAGCGCGAGACCGAACGCGAACGCAGCATGCCCGCCCATGGCCGGATCGCCGAGCGGAACGTCGAGGTTCGGCTTCTCGCTGAGGTTGACCCAGTGGCGGCCGCCGCGACCCGGCACGACGATCGCATCGCCGCGGTGCGGCACGATGGCTTTCAGCACTTCTTCGGTATGCATCATGGCGCGGCGCTCTCAGTGAAATCCGTGGTATTCGTCGCCCACCAGAACGGCGACGGGGCGGCGGGTCTTGCGCGCCTCGTCGAACGCGACCGGAATGCGGTTCGCGTCCGCGTTGTTTTCGACGAGGTAGTAGTTGATCCGGAACGCGTTGAGAAACGGCTCCGTGTAGGTCGCGGCGGTGTCGGTCGTCACGCCGTGCCGCGTCCAGCCGCGCAGCCCCACCATCAGCACCACGGGCACGCTCATGCCCATGAGCCAGCCGCGGATCGAGTCGCCGGACTCCATGAGCCCCGTATTCTGGATCAGAATCACGGGCACCTTGCCGCCGGCGGCAAGCCCCGACGCCACCGAGCACGCGAGCCCCTCGCGCGGCACCGCGACGAGCGTGATCGACGGCTCCGCTTTCATCAGCAGATACAGCCAGTTGGTTTCGCTGTCGGGCAGCCACACCACGTGCGTGACGCCCTGCTTCTTGATCTCCGCGAGCACGGTCTCCGGGCTCAGCGTTGCCGTCGTCGATGCGTCGGTGGTCGATGCGTTCATGCAGGGTACTCCGGTGTGCGGATGGCGTGTCGAATCGTAGCAGATGCCGTCACTGCTTCGGAACTTTCGCGGCGCGAGCGATTTTTTCGTAGCGCTCGAGCTCCAGCCGGAGGAACGTCGCGTACCGGTCGAGACCTTCGCCGCCGGGCTCCTGTCCCTGACTCACGAACATGTCGCGCCCCTCCTGGATCGCGGCGGCGAGCACGCCATGCAGCCGCGACACGATGGCTACCGGCATTTTCGCGGGACCCAGCACGCCGTTCCAGTTGTAGTTCTCGAAACCCTTGAGCCCCTGTTCGTCCATGGTGGCGACCTCCGGCATCGCAGCGGAACGGGTAAGCGAGGTCACGCCGAGCGCGCGCAGCTTGCCCTGCCTCACGAACGGCGCGACGTTGAATATCTGCAGCGACGCGAAATCGATGTAACCGGACATCAGCTCGATCGTGTACTGGCTTACGCCCCCCTTGTACGGCACGTGCGTGACCTGGATGCCGGTATGGTGCGCGAACGCCTCGGTGCCAAGGTGCCCCACGGTGCCGACGCCGGGCGTGCCGTAATTCAGCTTGCCGGGCCGCGCTTTCGCGAGCGCGACGAATTCCTTCACGTTCCGCGCAGGCAGCGCGGGATGCACGACAAGCGCACTCGCGCTTTTCGCGACCAGGATGATCGGCGTGAAGTCGCGCAGAGTGTCGTACGGCATGGTCGCGGTGATGGCCGGCGCGACGGTCAGCGGACCGGGGTTTCCCGCGAGCAACGTATAGCCGTCGGGCGGAGACTTCGCCGCCGCCGCGGTGCCGAGCGTTCCGCCCACCGCGGGCCGATTGTCGACGATCACCTGCTGACCGAGTGCCGCGGTGATCTTCTGCGCAGCCCATCGCGCCTGCGTATCCGTGGGGCCACCCGCGCCGAACGGCACAATGTAGCGTATCGGTTTTGACGGATATTCCTGCGCGCCGGCGCCCGCACAAAGCCATGCCGCGGCCATGGCTCCGATCCAACTTGCGATGTGCAACATGTGTCGCTCCCTGTGTGGTGTGAACTCAGCGTGCGTGCAGTGCTTCGGGGTTCACGACGCCGACCGGCGCGCCGCGCGCGAACGCGAGGATGCGGTCGAACTGGTCGCTGAAATAGTTCTCGAGCTGGTCACGCTCGACGTAGCCGAGATGCGGCGTCACGACGACGTTGTCCATGTGGAGCAGCGGATGATCGCCGCCGAGCAGCGGTTCGCGTTCGTACACGTCCACCGCCGCGCGTCCCGGGCGTCCCGCGCGCAGCGCGGCGGCGAGCACGCCTTCGTCCACGAGTTCGGCGCGGCTCGTATTGACGAACAGCGCGGAAGGTTTCATGCGCGCGAGATCGGCCGCGGTAACAACGCCGCGCGTCTCCGGCACGAGCCGGATATGCATGGTCAGCACGTCCGATTCATCGAACAGCGCCTCGCGTGTCGCCGGCACCGCGTAGCCGTCCGCGCGCGCATCGTCCCGGGCCTTCTCGCGCGACCACACGAGCACGCGCATGCCGAACGCCTTCCCGAATCCGGCAACCTGTTTGCCGATGCGGCCGTAGCCGTACACGCCGAGCGTGCGGCCGCGCAGCACCGCGCCTGCCTCGCTCTGCCACAGGCCGCCGCGCAGGCGTGCCATCTGCTGCGGAATGCGCCGCATCGACGCGATGATGAGCCCCCAGGTCAGCTCCGCGGTCGCGTACGACGTGCGCGCGTGCTCGGAGCACACCACGATGCCCCGCCTCGTGCAGGCATCGACGTCGATATGCGGGTACGGTCCGTTCAGCGTAATCATCCGCAGCCGCGGCAGACGCTCGACGAGCGCCGCCGTGATGCGCGTGCGTTCGCGCAGCAACGCGAGCGCTTCGGTGTCGCGCAGCCGGTCGGCCAGCGCGTTTTCATCCGTCATGATGTCGGTCCACACCTTGAGGTTGTGGTCCTTCATTTTCCCGACGCACGAAAGCGTGCGCACGATGTCGACGTAGTCGTCGAGAACGGTGACGTTCATCGCGCGACATCCCTCATGCATCGCGCCCCGAAACGAATTTCACGCCGGCTGCCCTCCATCGTTCATTCCCCCCGTATTCCGCCCGCCTTGACGACCTTCGCCCATTTCGCCGACTCGCCGCGGATGTACTCCGCGAACTCGGCAGGACCCAGCACGAGCCGTTCCACGCCGCGGGCCTTCAACTCCTCTTCGAATTCGCGCTTTTGCATGACGGCGACGGTCGCCCGGTGCAGCCGGCCGACGAGCGCCGCCGGCGTTTTCGCCGGCGCAAGAATACCGTTCCAGGCATTCACTTCAAACCCCTTCATGCCCGCCTCGGCTGTCGTGGGCACCTGCGGCGCGATCGCGCTGCGTGCAGGCGCAGTCACGGCGAGCGCGCGTATCCGGCCCGAGGCGATGTGCGGCTGCAGACCCGGAAATCCCGCGCAATACACCTGCACGCGTCCCGCGATCAGATCGACCTGCGCCGGCGCGCCGCCGCGGTACGGCACGTG
>CAZMBS010000002.1:0-32682 GCA_964564295.1 uncultured Streptomycetaceae bacterium | reverse complement strand
TTCGCCATCACGTGCGGGCCGATCGCGATGGGGCCGTTCGTGCCGACGAGCAGCGTATAGCCGTCCGGCGTCGCGCGCGCCACGGTTTCGGCGCCGATGATTCCGCCCGCGCCGGCACGGTTGTCGATGACAATCGTCTGCCCGAGTTCCTCCGACCAGCGCAGCGCGAATGCCCGCGCAACGATGTCGGTGGCGCCCCCCGGCGCCTGGCCGACGATCAGGCGGACCGGGCGTTCGGGATAAGCGGCCGCGCCGACAGCACCGGCGGTCACGAACGAGAGCATGGCCGCGCAAACGAAGGCTCGTCGCAACGCGGTCCCGATCAATGCTTCGCGAGCCCGAGCGCCTGAAGCCCCGCGCGCATCTGGTCGAACTGGACCTTGAACCCCGCGCGGCAATCGTCGGCGGCGGCGTAGCGGTCAATCCACGTGTTTTTCTCGAGGAGCTGCTTCCACTCAGGCAGTTCGACCATGCGCCGCAGCGCGGACTCCCAGTACGCGATCTGCGCCGCCCCGAGCCCTTTCGGTCCGGCGATCGCGCGAAACGCCTCCATGGTCACTTCCGCGCCGAGCTCTTTCCACGTCGGCACCTGAGCGAAATCGCCGGACAGACGCTGCGGCGACGACACGGCGAGCACGCGCACGCGGCCGTCGCGCATCGTTCCCGCGAAACTCGAGTGCGGATTGGCGATCAGGTCGATGTGGCCGCCGTAGAGCGCCGCATATCCCTGCGACACGCTGGAAAAAACGACCGTCTTCAGCTTCTTCGGGTCGGCGCCGACTGCCCGCGTCGCGAGCGCGAGCGCGATGTGTCCCGAGCCGCCGAGCGCGGTGCCCGCGTACACGCTGAGCGCCGACGGATCGGCCTTGAGCCTCGCCAGCAGTTCCTTCGCCGACTTGATCGGCGAATCCGCGCGCACCGCGACGGCGCTCGCCTCGCTGAACAACTGCGCGACGCAGGTGAGCTCGTTCGGATGCAACGTGCTGATGCCGTTGATGTAATTGCTCATCAGGTTGCCGATGACGAGCGTCAGCGTGTGGCCGTCGGCCGGCTGCTGGCTCAGGTAGGTCCAGCCCACGGTGCCGCCCGCGCCGGGCTTGTTCACGATCGACGTCGTGGCGTCGACGAGTTTTTTCTCCTGCAACAGGCGATCCACCGTGCGCAGCGCGCCGTCGGAGGAACTCCCTGCGCCCGACGCGGACACGAACTCGACGTGGCGCGCGGGTTTCCACGGCTGCGCCGGCGCGATCCGCGGTCCCAGCGCGAAAACAAGAAATGCGGCGCCGGCGACGGCGCGCGCTCCGGCGCTCATCGCCACGTCGGGAGCGTCTTCGATTTTGCGATCATCCCGCGAGCCGCGGCATCAGACGCAGCGCGTTGCCGCGGTCGATGGCGGCGCGTTCGGCGGCGCTGAACCGCTCGTACTTCGCGATCGCGTCGTTCACTTCGGCGCCGCCGCGGAACGGGAAATCCGTGCCGTACAGGAACTGCGACACCGGCGCGATGCGCAGCAGCGCGTCGAGCGCACCGGGATGATTGCCCTGCGCCATGTCGTAATAAAACTTGCGCAGTTCGTGCAGGACGCCGTTGGGCAGCACTTCCTGCGCGTTCTTGATGACCTGCTCCTCGCGCAGAAATCGCGACAGCAGGAACGGCGTGACGCCGCCGCTGTGCGAAAAAATCCAGCGGATGTCGGGAAACCGCGCGGCCGCGCCGTGGAACATGAGGCTCGCCATCGTGCGCGTGGTGTCCACCGCATATTCGATCGTGCCGACCGACACGCCCGACGGCAGCTTGCCGCAGCACGGCGCCGCGAGCGGATGCGTGTACACCACGGCCTTGCGGCGGTTCAGCTCCTCGAGCACGGGCCAGAACTCGCGGTCGCCGAGGTACTTCCCGGCGTAACTCGTCATGAGACAGAAGCCCTGCGCCTTCAGCGTGTCGAGCGCGTATTCGATTTCGCGCACGCTGCCCTCGGTGTCGGGGTACGGGATGGTCGCGAACACGCCGAACCGGCCCTTGTGGTCGGAGACGAGCTTCGCCGCGTATTCGTTCGCTTCGCGCGCGAGCTTGCGCCCGAGCGGGATGTCGCCGAACCAGACCGCGGGCTGAATCAGCGACGTGATCGACGTCGCAATGCCGCTCTTGTCCATGTCTTCGAGCGACGCCTGCACCGACCAGCGCGCATGCCCCTGCCCGCGCGCCTTCAGCGCCGCCGAATACCCCGGCGAAACGAAGTGATGATGCACGTCGATGCGGTGGGCCTTGCCCTTCGTGCCGCCCGCGGCGGGCTCCGTCGATGCGCATCCCGGAACCAGCGCGCTCGCGCCGAGCGCCGCGAGGCCGGATAGAAAGCGCCGGCGCGCTTCCGGGTTCGAACAGCTGTCCTCAATGTGGAATGACATGACTGATCCCCTCCCTTTTTGTAGTCGCGAATGATGTCGCGGATCGACGGCGGGAGCAACCCCGCCGCAACCGGTTCGCCATGCTGGCGTTCCGCAGGCGATTTGCGCAAAATACGGGTCCCCGCACGCGGGCGTTTCCGCGCGCCACACACCATTGCGCAATTTCAGGGAGACCCTCCATGGCCACCGCGCTGCCCGACAAGGCCGCACTACTTGCGAAACTGCCCGTCCGGCCGGATGAAGACCCCTATTCCGTGACCATCGGCGGCTTCTACCGGCGCTGGTTCAACCTCGTCGACGACCTCCAACTGCTGATCGACACCGTCGCGAACGTGAAGGGCACCGAAGACGAAGACTGGGTGCCCGTGTGGAGCGCCGTCGGCGCGCGCTACGAAAAAACCGGCGACGCGCTGCTCGCGAAACGCGACCGGAAGGGTGCCCGCGCGGCTTACGTACAGGCGAAAACGTACTTCAGCCTCGCCCGGTTCCCCGCGCCGTACCGCAGCGGCTCGGCGATCTGCCCGCCCGAGATGAGCCCGCTGAAGGCGCAGTCGTACGAGGACTACCTGCGGTGTTTCCGCAAGGCATCCGCGTTGCTGCCGAATCCGCCGGAAATCCTGCGCATCGTGCGCGACGGTCGCGAAGCCACCGGCTACCTGCGCCTGCCGCCCGGCGCCTCGCGGCAGAACCGCGTGCCGGCGGTGCTCGTGATGTGCGGCGGCGACATGTACAAGGAAGACCGCGAAAAGTACGCCGAGTCGGCGCTCAAGGAAGGCATGGCCGCGCTCGTCGTGGACGCGCCGGGCACCGGGCAGACCACGTTTCCGCACGAGCCGGAATCCGTATCCGCATGGATGGCGGCGATCGACGTGCTCGCGGCGCGGCCCGAGATCGACGGCAACCGCATCGGGGCGTTCGGCGTATCGCGCGGCGGGCTGTGGGTCATGCGGCTGGCCGCGCACGATCCGCGCATCAAGGGGCTCATATCCTGCGCGCCGGGCGGCGTCGGCTACTGGGGCACCGCGGAAGAGCGCGCCGAGTGGCGCCGGGCCGCGGCGGAGCGTGCGCGCACCAACTGGTTCGGACCGCGCGGCACGAAACCGCCCGCGCGTGACATCACCGAAGAGGAACAGCGCGCGGAATTCCTGCGCTGGTCGCTGAAGGACAACGGCCTGCTGCAGAACCTCACGATGCCGATGTATCTCGTGAACGGCAAGATCGATCACCTCACGCCGATCGGCAATCTGTACCTGTTGCTGGAAAGCGGGCCGCCCGACGGCCGCGTCGCGCGCGTCTACGCCGACGACGGCCACATCGCCGCGCGCAACGAACGCGAATGGGGCCCGGCCGCATGGCGCTGGCTGCGCGGCGTGCTGACGCAGGGCATGAAAGCGCCGGCGAAGGCCGCGGCGCCGGCCCGGCAGGCGGCCTCGGGGAAAAGGCGCGGGGCCACGCCGGAGAGGAAATCCGCGAAGAAAAAAGCGGCGAAGAAGTAACGCGTGTCCCGCGCCGACGCGCCGCTTTTTCTCACCGACGCACACGCGCAGCGGCTGCTCGATTGGCCGGATGTCATCGCTTGCCTTGCGGCGGCCTACGCCGCGTTCGAGGACCCTGCGTCCGCGCCGCCGCGCACGATGGCGCGCCGCGACGGCGGCTGGCTGCGGTCGATGGCGGCGATTCCCGGCGGCCGTCTCATGGGCGCGAAGACCATCGCGAAAGGCGTGCCGCGCGGGGTGAGCTACCTCATCGCGTTATGGAACCGCGACGACGCCGAACTCGTCGCGCTGCTCGACGGCAGGACGATCACGGCGATGCGCACGGCGGGCACTTCTGCGGTCGCGGTCGACCGGCTCGCGCCGCGGTCGCCGCTGCGGCTCGCGGTGCTGGGTTCGAGCCATGAGGCGCGCGCGCATGCGGCGGCAATGGCCGCCGTGCGGCCCGTCGAGTCGCTCGCGGTGTTCAGTCCAACGCCTGCGAACCGCGAGCGCTTCGCCGCCGACTTCGCGGCGCGACACGGCGTCGCGTCGCGCGCGTCGGCGTCCGCGCGCGATGCGGTCGCGGGCGCGAACCTCGTCGTCTGTGCCGCGCGCTCGCATGACGAGTCGCCGATACTCGACGGCACGTGGCTCGCACCCGGCGCGATGGTGGTGTCGATCGGCTCGACGATCCGCGAGCAGCACGAAGTCGACGTGGAAACCGTGCGACGCGCGAACCACATCGTCGCGGACGTGCCCGACGAGGTCGCGCGCGACACCGGCGACATGATCGACGCCACGCGCGCAGGCGTCGATTTCTCCGGCAAGCTCGTGTCGCTCGCGCAGGTGCTGCAGGGCCGCTGCGCGACCGCGCCGCGCGCCGGCGACATCGTGCTTTTCAAGTCCGTCGGTTCCGGATTGCAGGACATCGCGGTCGCCGCGATGTGTTACGAGAAGGCGCTCGCTTGCGGCGCGGGTGTTGCGCTTCCGGCGAACATCGTCGTGAAGGGTGCCGAACGCAAGTGATTGTTTTTATTGGAGTCATTTCATGGTGAGTTACCAGAAATCCGACGCCCGCGCCTGGGCGCGCGAGCACATGAAGGGGGTTGCGAACGTCGTGATCCCGTCCTACACGGCCGATCTCAGGCGGCTCAACGAAAAAGGCATCCGCCACGACATCCGCAAGGAAATCGAATATGGCTTCTGGGGAACGCTGCTCGTCTCGGAAGTCGCGATCACGGTGGAGGAGTACGGGCAGTTCGTCGCGTGGTCGCACGACGAGGCGGGCGGAAAGCTGAAACTCATCCACCACGCCGGCTTCAACACGCTCGCCGAAAACATCGAGGCCGTGCAGGTCGCCGAGAAAGCCGGAGCGGAGCTCGTGCTTCTGTCGTACCCGGTCAATTTCTACGCGACGACCGAGCAGCACATCTGGGACTACACGAAGGCGTTCTGCGATGCGACGCGGCTCGGCGTCATCATCTTCCCGGTGCCGCACTGGGGCTTCGAGCGCATACACCCGGCCGGCATGTCGCCGCGGCTCGTGCGCCGCATGGTGCAGGAAATTCGCAACATCGTCTGCATCAAGGCCGAATCCGGCATGCCGACGCCCGCCGGCTTCGCGCAGGCCTGGCGCGAGCATTCGAACGAGGTCGTCGTAACCTGCCCCGTGGAGGGCGATGCGCTGCCGCTCGCGGGACTCGTGCCCATGCAGTTCACCGGCACGAGCAACACCGAGTTCTACGGCCCGATGATCCCGCGCATGTTCGGGCTCGTTACCGAGGGCCGATTCGACGAGATGATGGAACTCTACTGGCAGATCCAGCCCGCGCGTGTCGCCGCGCAGGTCGTCGGCAACAGCTACCGCGGCGGCGCCGGCATCATCCACCGCATGCAGTGGAAGTACCAGGCATGGCTGTCCGGCTTCAACGGCGGCCCGATGCGCCAGCCCGTCATGAAACTCCGGGACCCGCACATGAAACAACTGCGGGAAGGCCTGAAGCGCTCGGGCCTGCCGACACCGGATGAATCCGACGCCGAGTACTTCGTGGGGCGCAACCCGGCGTAGGCCGCGTGAAGTAATCGCGGCCTTCCTGCGCTAGTATGCCGTTACGCTGACGGCGAATGTGCTCGCCTTCGGAGCGCGCCGCTCAGGCGGCCAATTCTGGTCGCGAAGTTGGTCGAGCAACTAGGGCGTGACCGAAGCCAAGGGTGATTTCGTTTCCGGTTCAGGAGGCACAATTGATTCCCAACTCAATGATATTAAATACTTTTCGTAAACGGCTGTCATGACATGCGGTATGTTGGCGGTTCTTAGAGGGTCGTTTGCGACGCCTGCTTAGACTTAGAGCAGGTAACAAAATGACTGCGACACTGATATACCGTTCTCCCTCACCCTCGATCCCTCTCCCGGAGGGAGAGGGAAGACAAGCCCTTCTCTCCCCGGGAGAAGGGTTGGGATGAGGGAAGATGTTTCATTTTGTCAGGCGCTCTTAATCGATACGATTTTCGCCCACGAAGTTCTGAGGATGACGATTGCCATGCAAAGAATAATTGTCTGTCTCCTTCTGGCCTTAAGCGCCACGAAAGCGATTGCCGCGGACAATCCCGTGATATTCATTGAGAAGTCTGATCGAACAGACTCATCAATAGTGGTTCGTGGCATCACCAAGATAATTCCATCCGGAACAAACATGTCGGTAATGGTCGTGCGTTATAACGGGGCACCGATAACGGACAAACTTCCAATAAAGACTGTCGGCAATTCCATTACGGCGAATGATGGCACCTTTGTGGCAACGCTCAAAAAGTACGGAAGCCGTGACCGCTTTGATTTTCCCGACGGCGAGTACGAATTGGAGTTCTTTGCGGTCTTCAATAGAGTTTGGCAGTCCATTGATGTGCTCAAGCGTGCAGGCGTTAAGCTTGACAATCAGGGGCGCTCCGGTATAGCCCCAGAACCACACTCGCTAGCGAAATCTTCCGACCTTGTCGCCGAAAGCTCCTTTGGAGAAATGGGACGCTCTCTTCGTACGAGAAGGACGATAAGCGTCAGCTCAGCGAATTCTTCATTCAAGACTGCAGTGAAAAGTATGCGGGATCCACGCTTAGACATTGATTTGGTTGGCGCTCGAGTCTGGCTATTAGCCGCGGAAAACGAAATGAAGAAGGCGCGCGCCCTCATGTCAAATTCTCAGACGGATGCGATGATCGGTACGCAATCCAGACGAATTCAGTCGATCAAAGATCAAGGCCTTTCAATTTTCCCAATGAATCCTAATTGGAACGAATGCCGCGCAGTCGCGGCCGATATGTGGCCGCTATGGTGGTATGGTTATCGTGGGAAACATGAAGGTTACCCGAATGCGACGCAATATGAGACGGAGTACGGGCTGCGCTTTCTTGATAGCGTCTTCAAGTGCCAAAAGATTCTTGGTTAACATGCACGTCTCCTGGGCCGGCAGCCCTTGCTTACTGTCTCCTTGCCTCACAAGTTGCACGATGGGCGTTTCATTTAGATCTCGCGTCCATGCCACTGCGAGATGATCTTCTTGAATTGGCGGCTCTCGATCGGCGGGTAGTACGGGCTTTCCTCGAAGACGATTGGGTCGACCTAAAAACTGCGCTGTCTGCGTACCAAACGCTCCGGAGGGGCATCCGTGGACGCCTACTGGATCAGACCGCGATTTCAGTTTCCAATAAAGACGCTGTCGCGTTACTCCAGAAAATCACAACCGGCGAAGGATTGCCAAACGACAAGTTCATCAGACTGCTTCTCTCCGAATCGGGCGCGGGAGAGTCGCTTTCGGAATTCCCCGACGATGAGTTGGAGAAACTCGGTTCGGAGCTTTTCTACTCTTGGTTCAGCCACTACGAGTTCATCAATGGCCTTGCCGAGCTTCGCCCGCTTGTGGTCAATGGCTCAGTCGGCGAGGCCGTCTCTCAGTTGGTTTGGCAAGTCAAGAACTGTTACGCGTTCCAGCAATACGACGCTGCATACGGCTTGTGTCGTGCGGTAATTGAAGCCAGCACGCGCGATATCTGCGTCAGACGCCGGTTGTTCCCCGATCTCGGCGAAAACGTGGTTTTCTTTGAGGAGTTCAAATGGAGCCAGCTATGAGACAGAGTGTCTTCTGGCCAACTTCGTGAGCAATTGCGGCGTCTCTATTCTGAACTTTGTGCTGTTCTGCACGCCCGAAGGACCGTTACAAAAGATGAGGCGCGTCGCGCGTTTGAAGAAACCTTACCAGTAGTTGAGCAGCTCTATTCCGCACACGGACTATGAACGCTTACGCTTATCGACGAGAGCATTTCTGTGGACTAATGAGAAGTATGGATCGACAAGTCTGGCTCCGACCCCACGGCAAAAGAAAATGCGATGACGTTCGACATCTATGGCCGATTTGAAATCGAGGTGCTCATGACGAGTACCGGCTGGGTGGCGTATCGAAAAAGCAACGGCCTGCGAACACCGTATCGGGATCTCGCATTCCCGGCGGGTCTTCACGAGTCGGAATTGGCGCAATTTCTGGACGACCACTTCCATGAGTACGCACTGCCGGGGCAGGTAATCCGTCGCGCAAGCGTTCAGGAATCCGCGCACGGGCAACCTCGCGCTCAGGGGAGTGATGGAACTCGGGATTTGCTATGATGGAACGGAATAATCCCATGGAGTTCCGGGCATGACGCATTCCGGGGGATGCCTGTGTGGCGCGATTCGTTATGAACTCTCGGGCCGGCCGAAATCCGTTGCGTTGTGCCATTGCAGCGACTGCCGGCGCAGCGCCGGCGCGCCGGTGGTGGCCTGGGCGATGTTTCCCGAAGCGGCCCTGACCGTCACGCAGGGGCAACCGAAGACGATCAACTCGTCCGGCACTGCCATGCGCAGTTTCTGCGCCGACTGCGGCAGCGGATTGTTTTACCGGAATGCCGTGGTGCTTCCCGGCATCGTCGACGTGCAGTCCGCCACGCTCGACCATCCCGAGGCGCTGCCGCCGACGGTACAGATACAGACGGCCGAGCGGCTCGGCTGGATGAAGCAGGTTCACGAACTTCCCGAATTCGAAAGATTTCCGGCGTAGGCCAGACGTGGCGCCCTTCCGTCCGGCCACGTCGTTCGCGCGCGATTGAACATGCCGGCAACCTATTCGAGCCGCATCAAGGAATACTGCGCCGCGCGGGAGATCGAAATTCCGGTCGGATTTCACCGGCATCCCGCGAGCCGCTACGCGGCGATCATCGCGTCGGCCACGCCGCCGAAACTCGTGGCAAAGACCTGGTTCGACCAGGCCGACGTCGTGTATTACCTGCGCAATGTCCCCGAGGGAGAACGGGTGCGGATTCTCGACTTTCACGATCGGCACGAACTGCAACTCGCGCCCGACGGCAAACTGATTCGCGGGGACGCGTTCTAGCGTTTCCTCTAACCGCGCACGTCGCAGATCGCCGGCAGCGCGGTGCCGATCGGCTCGCGCACGACCGCATCGGCGATGTCGTCGAACTGCGTGGGCTGCGCATTGACGATGATGAGTTTCGCGCCGGCCTGCTGCGCGATCGGCACCGCCCCCGCCACGGGATACACCTGCAGCGTCGATCCGACCGCGAGCAGCACGTCGGCCTCGGCCGCGACGCGCATCGCCTTTCCGATCACCTCCGGAACGAGATTCTGGCCGAACGAGATCGTGTCGCTTTTCAGGATGCCGCTGCACTCGGCGCACGGCGGGTCTTCCTCGCCCGCGCGCACGCGCTCGAGCACCTGCTGCATGGGGCCCTTCCAGCCGCAGGCGAGGCAGATCGCCTGGTGAAGATTGCCGTGCACCTCGATCACGCGGCCGCGCGAGTTGCCGGCGCGAAGATGCAGTCCGTCGATGTTCTGCGTGATGAGCGCGTGCAGCCGTCCGCGGCGTTCGAGTTCCGCGAGCGCGACGTGGCCCGCGTTCGGCCTGGCCGTCCACGCGGGACTCGCGAGCCGGCTCTGCCACGACAGACGGCGCACCTCCGGGTCGGCCACGTAGTAGCGGATGTCCGACATCTTCTCGGCCTTGGGATTCAGCGTCCACACGCCCTGCGGCCCGCGAAAATCCGGAATGCCCGAATCGGTGGAGATGCCCGCGCCGGTCAACGCGACGACGCTGCGCGCGTCGTCGATCCAGTCGCGGATTTGCGCGAGGCCCGGGTTGCCGTTCATCACATGCGCTCCAGTCGGTTACTCCGCGCGGATGTTTCCGGCGCGCGCGAGTTTCGTGAACGCCGCGATATCCGACGCAATGATCCTGTCGAACGCTTCCGGCGCCGTCGGCTGCGGCACGAGCCCGATCGGCGCCCAGCGCGACCGGAGCTCGGCATCCGACAACACGCGCACCATGTCGCGATTCATCCGCTGCACGAGCGCGCGCGGCGTTTTCGCGGCGGTCAGCACGCCGAACCACAATATCGACTCGTAACCCGGAACGCCCGCTTCGGCGACCGTGGGCACCTCGGGCACGAGCGCATCGCGCGCGGTCGATGACACGGCGAGCGCGACGAGCCTGCCCTCCTTCACGAGGTTCACGGCGTTCGCGATGGGCGCGACGAAAAACTGCACGCGGCCCGCGATCGTTTCCGTCAGCGCCTCGGGGATACCCTTGAACGGCACGTGCACCACGTCGATCGCCGCCATGCTTTTCATCAGTTCCCCGGCGAAATGCGTGCCGCTGCCCACGCCCGCCGACGAAAAATTCATCGCGCCGGGCTTCGCGCGGGCGGCCGCAAGCAGTTCCTTCAGCGATTTCACGCCGAGCGACGGCGCGACCACGACCAGATATTTCGACACCGCCGACTGCGTGACGCCCGCGAGATCGCGCGTGGTGTCGTAGGGCAGATTCGCGTAGATCGCGGGCGCCACCGCATGCGCCGACGACACCGACAGCAGCGTATGGCCGTCGGGGTTCGCGGTGGCCGCGAGATTCGCGCCGACCGTGCCGCCGGCGCCGGGACGATTGTCGACGATCACCTGCTGCTTCCACGCTTCCGTCAGCCGCTGCGCGAGCAGCCGCGCGGTGATGTCGGGGCCGCCACCCGGCGTGAATCCCACGATAATGCGCACGGGCCGCGCGGGAAACTGCGCCGGCTCCGCGGCGGATGCCGCAAGCGCCAGCGCGCACGGCAGTATCGCGGCAAACACGTTCATTTCGGCGGCCGCTGCACCTTGCTGCGCGCCACCGCCTGCGGCGCGTTCAGCACGACCTCGACCGGCTTCACGGGCACGATCGCGAGCTCGTGCTCGCCGGCCGCGGCGATGTCGACGATCATCATCACGTGCGCGACCGAGCCCGGGGCGGGCGACGACTCCACCGTGCCCGGATAGTTGATGCTGAATTCGCGCGTGAACACCATCGCGCCGTCTTTCGTGAGCGTCGCGCGATAGGTGTTCCAGCGGCCGGCCTGCGTCAGGTCGGCCGTGAACTCCGCATGCAGATTGAGCGACACGGGATTCATGTCGGGCGCGAGCACGAGCTTCACGGGCGCATAACCGCCGTCCGCGCCGGGCTGCAGGCCGACGCGCGCGACTTCGTCACCCGTGAACAGTCCCTCGCACGCGCCGAGCAGCGCCGCGATCGGCAACGTGAACAGCGCGAACCTTCTTCTGGGCATCAACGGCCTCTCCCGGATGTTGGATTCGCGGTCCGAGGCGCGAGGCACGCTACTATTGCGGCTTCACGCCCGCGGCGGCGAGCAGTTTCTGCGTGCGCGGAATTTCGCGCTTCAGCACGGCCGCGAGCGCTTCCGGCGTGCCCGCGATGATCTCGTTGCCGCGATTGGCGACGATCTCGCGTGTTTCTGCAAGCATCAGTATGCGTGTCACCTCGCGGTGCAAAAGCCGCACGATGCGGTCCGGCGTGCCCGCGGGCGCGAACAGCGCGTGCCAGTTGCCGTACGCGAAATTCTCGACGCCGGTCTCGGCGATCGTCGGCACGTCCGGCATCAGCACCGAGCGTTTGGTTGTCGTCACCCCGTAGGCCTTCATGCGCCCGTTGCGCACCTGCGGCGCCGCGACGGGGATCGAGATCATCGCCACGTCGGACTCTCCGGACATGATCGCGATCTCCGTCGGCGCGCTGCCCTTGTAGGGCACGCTCACGAGCTGAATTCCGGCGGCAGCCTTCAGCACTTCCGTCGCGAGCACGCCGCCCGCGCCGGCGATGCCCACGTTGAACTTGCCGGGCTCTTTTTTCGCCGCGGCGATGAATTCCTTCATCGTGCGCGGCGCGAGTTTCGGCGTCGCGACCCAGGCCGTGCCGGCGGATACCATCTGGCCGATCGGCACGAAATCGCGTATCGGGTCGTACGGCAGTTTCGCGTAGAGGCTCACGTTGACGACGTGCGTGCCGATGTTGCCGACGCCGATGGTGAGACCGTCGGGCGCCGCGCGGGCGACCATCTCCGTCGCGATCACGCCGTTGACGCTCTGGCGGGAATCCACGACGACGTTCTGGCCCAGCGCCTCCGAGAGTTTCGTGGACACGAGCCGCGCCGCGAAATCCGACGGGCCGCCCGGCGGCGACGGCACCAGCAGCCGCACCGGCCGCTGCGGATAGGCCTGCCGGTCGGCCTGCGCGCCCATCGCGATGCCCGCGGCGGCGAGCAGCAGCGGCGGAAGCAGGGCATGAATGCAATTCCGAATCATCCGGTCCTCCTGTGGCAGGGCCCGATGGTACCATGCGCGCTTCCCAACTTTGGAGAAGCCGCCGTGGCGCAACCGAAAGAACGCAAGGTCCTGCACGAAATCCAGTACGCCGTGTCGCCCGAACGCATGGGGCCCATCGCGCCCGAGGCGATGACGCCTGCGCAACGCGAGGTTGCCGCGGAAATCTCGGCGGGTCCGCGCGGCGGCGTCATGGGGCCGTACTGGCCGCTGCTGCGGAGCCCGGGCATGGCGCGCCACCTGCAGAAGGTCGGCGCCTACATCCGCTTCGAATGCAAGCTCGATTTCAAGTTGAACGAGTTCGCGGCGCTGGTCGGCGCGCGCGCGTGGAACCAGCAGTACGAGTGGTGGGCGCACTCGCGCCACGCGATCAACGCGGGCGTGAAGTCCGACATCGTGCAGGCCATCGCCGAGGGACGGCGCCCGTCGGGCATGAGCGAAGACGAGGAGATCGTTTACGACTTCGTGAGCGAACTCGTCGCGAACCGCACGGTCAGCGATCCGACCTACGCGCGCGCGTTGCGGCGTTTCGGCGACGAGCAGTTGATGGATCTCGTCGGCATCGTCGGTTACTACACGCTGCTCGCAATGGTCATGAACGTCGCCCGCACGTCGATTCCCGACGGCACGCCGCTGCCGCTCGCGCCGATTCCCGGCCAGGTCTCCGTCAAGCCGGCATGATGCAAATGATTGTTTTTACGTAATCTTTTCATCTGCCGGAAAAAACCGGAAACCGGCTGCGGGATATGGTGAATCGTCGGGCACCCGGTCGCCGGCGTAGGGCACGAGCGCCGGCAACTTCGCCGCCGCTTCGGCCGGCTCCATGCCGCGGTTCAGCATGAGATCGAGATAGGTGAATTCCAACAGCGCGCTCGCGCCCCAGTCGACGCTGGTCGTGTAACCCGACACGGGAAACGGCTGGTTCGTCAGCGCGCGCCGGCCGTCGAGCCCGACGAGGCACGACGAAAAGTGCAGCAGCTTGAGATTCTCGGCATAGCGCACCGCATCGAGCACGCGCATCGTGTCGATGACTTCGCCGTGCACCGAGAGTCCTTCCGCGACGCCGTGGCTCGCGATCATGAGTATCGCGGGTTCCGGCAGATACAGCAGCTCGCGGCACCAGTGCTCGAGGCTGTCGGCATCGTGAAAGAAACGCTGGCGCACGCGCACGTTCGCGAGCCGCGCGAACACTTCGCGCAGCATGTGGCCGAACGCGTACTCGCCCTCCGCGAGACTGCGCTGCCAGTGCGCCTCGAGCACGAGCAGCCACGTGAGCCCGGGCTCCGCGTGAAGCTTGCGCCCGTTCCACGGCAGCCAGTCGGCGTCGCCATCCTTGTGCCATTCGCCTTCGAAGGCGTGCCCTTCGTCCGCCAGCCGGAACCGGCCGGCGCCCGCGACGCGCGGCTCGCGATAACGGAACTCGAACCGGCCGTCGCGGACTTCGCCGTCGATCATGGACGGACCCGCGCCTTCGTAGTAGCCGTGAACGCGCGCGCCGTCGTCGATCAGCCGGACACGCCCGAAGTCGCTCTCCCAGATGCCGTCCCAGCCGCGTTCGCCCTCCCAGCGTCGCGACCGCGTCGCGCCCTCGGGCCGGTAGCTGCCGCTGAATTTACCCCAGCGCAACAGCGTGAACGTCCCGTCGCCGCGCTCGGCACGCTCCACGTACCGGAACCGCAGCGTATTCCCCTGCACGACGCCCTCGATGCGCCCGTCCGCATTCCCGTAACGATAAGTGCCTGTGATGGCGGCGCCACGCTGCGCGATCGACATCGTGCCGAACGTGGTCAGCCACTCGCCCGCAAAACCCGGGGATGAATCGGTATCGGTCACGGCGCAGCGCGGCGCGATGGACGGACAGCGGGCAGACGAACGCCCGCGACCGCGATCGCGGCGCCCGTCAGTTCAACTGGCAAGCACCGGGGCCGGCAGGATGACCGCAGCTTCCGCACGGCCCGGGCGTTGCGGCCGCTGTCGCCGGCGCCGCCGACGAAGCCACCGCGAACGCGGAGAGTTTTTTCTGCAGGTTGTCGCCGTGGCATTCGGGACATTGCGGCGCGGGCGACGACGCGCGCACGAGAGTTTCGAATTCGTTGCCGCAGGAACCGCATGCGTACTCGAAAATGGGCATGATGTTCTCCCCTGTAACCGTATGACGGGAATTATATTGGACAAACTGAAAAAAGTGACGCACACTTTTCCGGACCATACCGAGGAGAGCATGCCATGAATTCCGTCACCACCACCAAGCGCCCGCGGATCTTCGCCCGACGGGTTCCTGTTGCTATGGCCCTCGCACCGGCGCTTTGCGGCCTGCTGCTGATCGGCGGATGCGGCTCGACGGGCACCGCCACCACGGCACAACCAGGGGCGAATCAGCCTGAGCTGACGTCGTATCTCTGTCCCGACAGGCGAGCGCTCGATGTGTCGCGAGCCGTCGATGGCAGCTTTGCCGACGTGACATGGGAGAAGCGCACCGTGAGGCTGTCGCGCAGTACGGCGACAACGTCGGGCGAGCGCTTCACGAGCGCGCTACACACGCTGACCCTGGAGCAAGGCAGGGCGACGCTCCACACGGTGGCCCGGCCGACCGTCGGCCCTTGTGGAGCAATCAGCGAAGGCACGCGCCGCGGACGCGACTCGCAGCCGGATTGAGGTTGCGCCGGGCCGAAGGCGGTTTTCCGGGACTCAGGCGATCCGCACCACGATCTTGCCGCTCGCGGCGTTGGAATCCATGCGCGCCTTGGCCCTGGGCAGGTCGTCGAACGCGAACACCTGATCGACGACGGGCGTGATGCGTCCGTCCGCGTACGCGGGCACGACGTCGCGCGCGAAACCACGGGCGGCCGCGGCGCGCTCGTCGGCAGTCAGCTGCGCGTTGGATATGCCGTAGATTTCCAGCCGCGCCGCGTGCACGGCGCTCAAGTCGATTTCGGCCTTGAACACGCTGTCCACATATCCGACGACGGCGATGCGCCCCTGCCGCGCGGATGCGCGCACGCACTCGGCAAACATCGACCCGCCGACGAGATTCACCGCAAGGTCCGCGCCCTTGCCGCCGGTTGCCGCCTTTACTTTCGCGGCGAAGTCCGGCTTGCCCGTGACGATGCCCTCGTCGATGCCGAGCGGCATCAGCGCCGCGAGTTTCTCGGCGGAACGCGATGTCGCGATGACGTTTGCGCCGAGCACGTGCTTCGCGCACTGCACGCAGGCCACGCCGACGCCGGAAGAAACGCCGGTGATCAACAGCCATTCGCCCTTGACGAGGTTGCCGTACGGCGGCCACAGCAGCTCGTAGGCGGTGATGTACGCGGAGGACGCGCCGCCCGCCTGCTCCCACGTGAGCCGCGGCGGCGCGGGCATGACCTGCGCGATGTCCATCAGCGAATATTCCGCCCAGCCGCCGCGCGCGCGGCCCATGACCCGGTCGCCCGGCTTGCAGGCCGTCACGCCCTCGCCCACGGCATGCACGATGCCCGCAGCCTCGGTGCCGCCGAGCTTTTCCGGCCCGCCGTGCACGACGCCGCCCGCGAACAGTTCCCCGCGATTGAGCGAGGACGCATGCGTGCGGATGACGATCTGCCCCGGACCGGGTTTAGGCTGGGGGATATCGCGGAATTCTAGGGAGACGTCGTGGCCCTTGGTGACGATCCAGCAGGATTTCATGGGTGCTCCGGTGTGATTATTGCGCCTGTATGCCGCCGCGCTTGATGACCGATGCCATGCGCGCGTGCTCTTTTCGGATGTGTGCCGCGAATTCCTCGGGCGAACTGCCCGACGGAATCACCGCCTCGAGCAGAAACCGGTCGTTGATTTCGGGAGACTTCACCGCGGCGGCGACCTCCCGCTGCAGCCGGTCGACGATCGCGCGCGGCGTGCCCGCGGGCGCGGCGATGCCGTACCACGAGCCGGCCTCGTATTCCTTGAGGCCCGCCGCCTCGGCGACGGTCGGAATCTGTGGAATCGCGGGCGAGCGCTGCGCGCCGGTCATCGCGACCGCGCGCAGCTTGCCGGACTTGACGTGCGGCAGCATGGCCACCGCGCTGCTGAACATCAGCGGCACCTGGCCCGATATGAGGTCGGTCATCGCGAGCGAGAGGCCCTTGTACGGCACGTGCGAGAATTTCACGCCCGCCATCTGCGCGAACATCTCGGTCGCGAGATGGGTGGAGCTGCCGATGCCGTTCGACGCGTAGTGAACCTCGCCCGCGCGCGTTTTCGCGAACGCGACCAACTGCTTGAGCGAGGCCGCCGGCAACGACGGGTGCACGACGACCAGCAGCGGCGCGGAAGCGATGAGGCTCACCGGCTGAAAATCCTTGAGCGCATCGTACGGCACTTTCGCCTGCAGATTCGGAATGATGGCGAGGTTCGCCACGTTGCCGAGCAGCAGCGTATAGCCGTCGGGCGCCGATCGCGCGACCATTTCCGCGCCGATCATGCCGCCCGCGCCGGGGCGGTTGTCGACGACGACCTGCTGCCCGAGCGACGGCGCAATTTTCGCGCCGATCATGCGCGCGATCGTGTCGTTGCCGCCGCCCGGCGCGAGCGGCACGATGAGGCGTATCGACTTCGCCGGATAAGTCTGCGCGATCGCCGGCGGCACCCATCCCGCGACCGCAACTGCGACCGATACTGCACATAACACATTGCTTGCATTCATTATTTTCTCCCTGTCTTGCGCCGCGATGCCGGCCGGATCGCAAGCAGCTTCGCCATGTCGCGCGCATCCGCCAGGCGTTCGAGGCCCAGCACCGCATCGCGCAGCCGCGCGGCCTGCGCATCCGGCATGATGCCCGCGACGAGCTTGTGAAACTTGTCCACGATTTCGGCATCGGACGCGAATTTCGTCAGCGAACCGCGCGCGGTTTCGTTGCGACGCGAAAGCCGCGTGCCGTCCTTCAGGTGCACGTCGACGCGCACGGTGTGCCGATGCTTGCCGCCGCCCGCGGTGATCCCGGGATCGTGAAGCACCGTCACGCGGTCGGCAAGCGCGATGCGCCGCGCGTCCACGACGGCCTTCGGCGTGAACTGTCGCACGAAAACGTCGCCCTCGAGCAACAGCGTCGCGACGCAGAACGGCAGATTGAGCTGCGCCGAGGTCATCCCCTCGGGCCGGTACTTCCAGCCGGCGTGATCGACCGTGACCTGCGATGCGTGCACGACGATGCGGTCGACGTCGCCGGGTCCGAACGGATGCGACGACTGCAGGTCGCGGATGGCGTCGAGCGTCGAATGATTGCTGTAGACGCAGGAATAAAACTTGAGCGACACGTTCATGGTTTCCCAGACGCTGCCGAAGCCCGCCGTGAGTTCGTTCGCCCGGAAGCCGTCCTGCGAGCGCGAAAACGTCGTGCAGAATCCGCCGTACGCGCTTTCGAGCACGTTGACGATGCCCGTGTAGCCCGCCTGCGCGAGCAGCGCGCCGTAGAGTCCCGACTGCGACGAGCGCCCCGAATGCATGCGCTTCACCATCGCGCCATACTGCGCGGCCATCAGTCCGGCCGCCTGCGTGCCCGCGATGCCGAGCGCGTGCACCGTGCGGTCCGCATCGAGCCGGAGCGCGCGCGCGGCAGCCGCGCCCGCGCCGAACACGCCGACGGTTCCCGCGGAATGCCAGCCCTGGCCGATGTGCTCCGGGTTCATGCACAGGCCCACGCGCGGGCCGACTTCGTAGCCGGCGACCGCTGCGGTCATGAACTCCCTGCCCGACAGGCCGCGCCGTTCCGCGATCGCCATCACCGCCGGCAGCACGACGGCGCCGACGTGCAGCACGCCGCGATTGTGCGCGTCGTCGAGCTCGAACCCCTGTATCTGCGCGCCGTTCACGAGCGCCGCGTGCGGAGCCGAAAGCCGCTCGCCGGTGCCCCACACGACGCATTCGGGCGTGCGGTCCACGCGCCCGAGCACGTCCTGCAGAATGCGGCTCCAGCGCAGCCGAGCGGCGTAGACGGCGCAGCCCAGCGAATCCAGCACGAGCAGCTTGATGCGATGGCGCACCGTTGCGGGCAGTTTCGCATAGCGCAAACCCGACACGAACTGCGCGATGCCGCGCGTGTGGGGATTCGCGGTGGCCGGCCCCGACATGTGTTGTTCCCTCCGGAGTGTTCCGCACGCCGCGTGCGATCGGCGCGCGCGGGAGCGCCATTGTGTGCCGCGACCGCGGTCGCGGCAAGCCTGTCGCGGCCGCATTCCACCAACTGGACAACGCGCGTTGACCCGGTGCGGTGCTTGCGCTAACGTCGCGCCTTCCCCTGAATGCTGCGCCGCCGCGCGCCGGAGCCTCCGCATGGCCACCTATCCCGAACTTGCCGGACGCATCGTTGCCGTGACCGGCGCCGCGCAGGGCATCGGCGCCGTCACCGCGCAGGCGTTTGCCGACCAGCGGGCGCGCGTCGTGCTGCTCGACATCGACGAGAAACGCATGCACGACGTCCTCGCCGCGATCCGGGCGAAAGGCGCCGAAGCGACGTCGGTGCGCGTGGATGTCACGGACGCGCAATCCGTGGCGGACGCGATCGCGGGCGCCGCGAAGGCGTTCGGCGGTCTCGACGTGCTGATCAACTGCGCCGGCGGCTACGGCCGGCTGACGACCGTCGAGGAACTGCCGCTCGACGAATGGGACCGCACGGTCGCGCTCAATCTGCGCAGCGTGTTCATGATGTGCCGCGCCGCGATTCCGCATCTCAAGAAATCGAAGGCCGGGCGCATCATCAACGTTTCGTCGATCACGGGTCGCGCCGTGACGGTCGCATCCTCGCCCGCGTACGGCGCCGCCAAGGCCGGCGTCATCCAGTTGACGCGGTTTCTCGCGCTGGAACTGGGCCCGAGCGGCATCACCGCCAACGCGATTGCGCCGATCACGACGCTCACGCCGCGCGTCGCCGCGCTGCGCACCGAGCAGGAAGTCGAGCGCATTGCCTCGCTCGTGCCGCTGCGGCGGCTCGCGGAACCCGAGGACCATGCCAACGCGATGGTTTTTCTCGCCTCCGATGCGGCGGCGTACCTGAACGGCATCTCGCTCGACGTGAACGGCGGTCGGGTCATGATGTAACGCCGTTTCCGATCCGACAAACCACCGACGAGGATACCGATGCCCGCTCCCGCGTTTCCGATGCTGACGCCGATGCCGCTGCCGCCGAAGCCGCGCAAGCATTCGATGCTGTACATGTCCGAAACCGGCATACCGCTGCGCGAGACGGAAGACATCCTGGAAATCGCCGCGCCGATCATCGACTACGCGAAACTCACCGACCATCTCGGGCTCATGGAGCGGCTCACCGGCGCGTGGGTGAAGCGCAAGATCGCGCTGTATCACGCGCACGACGTGAACGTGCTGATCGGCGGCATTCCGTTCCAGGTCGCGGTGGTGCAGGGCAAGGTGCTCGATTACTTCAAGGCGACGCGCGATCTGGGGCTCGCCGGCGTGGAAATGAGCGAGGACGTCATCGCGCCGCTGCCGGCCGCGCTGCGCGAGGAGTGGATCGGCCGCGCGCGCGAACTGGGGCTTGCCGTGATGACCGAAATGGGCCGCAAGAACACCGACGTCAAGTTCGACGCGGATACCATCGTGCGCCAGGTCGAGCACGACGTGAAACTCGGCGTCGCGAAAATCTACATCGAAAGCGCGGAGATCCAGCAGCTGTTCGAAACCGATCCCGGCGGGCTCGACCGGCTGTTCAAGCTGCCGTGCCGCAACCAGCTCCTGTTCGAGCTCGGCATGATCTCGCCGCAGGAGAAGGCCGCGTGGCTCGTGTCGCGGTACGGCACCGAAATCAATTTCGCGAGCGTGAGCCCGCAGGACGTCGTCGCGGTGGACGCGATCCGGCGCGGCCTGCATCGCAAGGCGGCGTTTAGCTACATTTTCGGCAAAGCGCCGGGTTCCATGAAATAATCGGCCGATCCGACAGGAGCAGACCATGCCCGTCCAAGCAGAAGCTCATGCCGCCCGCGCGCCGGGCGCGCCCGTCAACACGCTCGCCGCGTTCCGGGCCGTGCCCACCGGAGCCGCGCTGGGCGCGGAAATCCAGGGCGTGGATTTTTCGCTGCCGGTCCCGGAGGATGTCAGGGAGGCCCTGCGTGGCGCCTGGGCGGACTACCTCGTATTGCTGTTTCGCAGTCAGAACATCAGCGACGAGCAGCTCATCGCCGCGGCCGGCGTGTTCGGCCTGCCGCACGAAGCCGCCTCGCGCAAATACCATCTCGACGTGGGCAAGAAGGTCGACAACCGGTTCATGATTTCGTCGCATCCCAGCGTCAGCATCATTTCGAACCTCGGTCCCGACGGCAATCCCGTGCGCGACAACGGCAGTCTCGGCAGCTACGAAGTCGTCTGGCACACCGACAACTCTTACGTGCAGGTGCCGCCGGCGGGCAGCATGCTCTACTCGCTGGAAATCCCGAATGCGGGCGGCGGCGGCGACACGTGGTTCAACAACCAGTATCTCGCGTACGAGGAACTGCCCGACGATCTGAAGCAGGCGATCGCAGGCAGGTCGCAGGTGCACGACTCGAGCCGCAACAGCGCCGGCATCCTGCGCCCCGGCGTGAAACTGCCGACCTGCCCCGAAGAGGTGCAGGGGCCGACGCATCCGCTCGTGCGCGTGCATCCGGTCACCCGGCGCCGCGCGCTGTACCTGGGGCGCCGCCGCGCGTGGCCGTCGAACTCCATCGTTGGCCTGCCGAACGCGGAGAGCGAGGCACTGCTCGACCGGCTGTGGGCGCACGCGACGCAGCCCCGCTACGCGTGGGGGCATCAGTGGCGCGTGGGCGACATCGTTCTGTGGGACAACCGCTGCTGCATGCACTACCGTTCCGAGATCGATGCGACGCAGCGGCGCGTGATGCACCGTACGACCATCAAGGGCGACCCCATCATCGCCGCGTAGCGCTGTGGACGAAAGTCTCTTTCCGCATTTCACGGCGGCGGAGTTTGCGCGGCGCCATGCGGCGGCGCGCGCGATGATGGCGGCCGAGGGCCTCGATGCGCTCGCGGTGTACGCGAATTCCGGGCTTTCGCGCCACAACCACGCCGACGTCCATTACCTGTCGGGATTCCTCGGCAACCGCAACAACTACGTCGCGATGACGCGCGCCGGCGAACCGGTGCTCTACGCGCAGTCGCACAATCACGTGCCCAACGCGCGCGAGGCCGCGTCGATCCGCACCGAGTGGGGCGGCAACGATTCCGCCGTCACCGTCGCGCGGCACGTGCTCGATGCGGGCCTGCCGCCGGGCACGCTGGGTTACGTCGGCGAAGTGCCGGTGCAGGGTTACCTTGCCTGGCAGCGCGATCTGCCCGGCTGGCGCTTCAAGGACGCGACCGCCGCGTTCCGGCGGCTGCGCATGGTGAAAAGCGCCGAGGAAATCGACTGGCTTGAAAAAGGCGCCGCGCTGACCGATGCCGCGATCGAGCACATGATCGCCAACGTGAAGCCCGGCATGCACGAGTACGAGCTCGGCGGCCTGATCGAATCGGCCGGCCTTGCGCGCGGCGGCATACCGCACCTGTACTATATTTCCTCCGGGCCGCAGGATGGCTCGAGCCCGTGCGTGCCGCGGCAGAACCTGTCGCACCGCCGGATCGCGCGCGGCGATGTCATCAACATCGAAATCAGCGTGAGCCACTGGGGCTACTCGGGCCAGGCGCACCGGCCGGTGTTCGTGCAGGCGCCGCCGAACGCGTTGTACCGGGAGCTGTGGGAATGCGCGCTGGAAGCCTACACGCGCGGCGAAAAGTCGGTGCGGGCGGGCGCGACGGCCGAGGACCTGCTCAACGCGTCGGACGTGATCGGCGAGCGCGGGTTCACGATCAACGACGGCTTCGCGCACGGATTCGGCATCGGGCTCTTGCCCCCCAACATCGGCACGCGCGAATCCGCGCAGCGCCGGGGCGGCGCGCCGGCGCCGTTCGTGCTCGAGGAAAACATGTGCCTCGTGCTGCAACCGAACGTGGTGACCCGCGATGAACGCGCGGGGGTGCAACTCGGCAACCTCGTCCAGGTCACGAAGACCGGCTGCCGCTGCCTGCACCGGCTGCCGGTGCAGTATTTCGTGACCGGTTGATTCCGCCCGGCGGCGGTCGATACCGCCTACTGGGCCTTGATTCCGGCTTCGCGGATCACGCGTCCCCATTTGTCGATTTCGCGCTTCAGGAAGGCCGAGAATTCCTCCGGCGAATTCGGCACCGATTCCGCGCCCTGCGTCGCCATGGCGTCGCGCGCTTCCTTCGTTTTCAGCGCGTCGACCACGTCGCGATTGATCCGGCGCACGAGCGCAGGCGGCGTCTTCGACGACACGAACAACCCGAACCACACATCGGCCTCCAGGCCCGGGAATCCCGACTCCGCGGCGCTCGGAATTTCAGGCGCCGCCGAGAAACGCTTGCTGCTCAGCACCGCCAGCGCACGCACGCGACCGCTGCGCATCTGCGTCGCGACCGTGGTGGTCGACAGGAACGCCGACTGCGTTTCGCCCGCGACGAGCGCGGTCAGCGCGAACCCGGCGCCCTTGTACGGAATGTGCACGAGGCGCGCGCCGGTCATCTGGTTGAAGAGTTCGCCCGACAGCTGGCTGCTCGTGCCGCCACCCGCCGAGCCGTAGTTGACGCTGCCCGGCTTCGCGCGCGCGTAGACCACGAATTCCTTCAAGTCCTTCGCCGCCACCGAGGGATGCACGGCGAGCGTGATGCCGGAATTCGACATCAGCGATATCGGCGAGAAATCCTTCACCGGATCGTAGGCGAGGTTCTTGAACAGGAACTGGGCGCTCGCGTGCGTGCCGATATGCCCGACGAACAGCGTGTAGCCGTCCGGAGCCGCGCGCGCGGCAATTTCGCCGCCGATGATGCCGCCCGCGCCGGGCCGGTTGTCCACCACGACCTGCTGGCCCCAGCGCTCGGAGAGCCGCTGTGCCGTAAAACGCGCCGCGAAGTCCGACGTGCTGCCGGGCGAGCCGGTGATCATGCGCACCGGGCGGTTGGGAAAATTCTGCGCGGGGTCGCCGGCCGGCGCAGCTAACGCGGCAGACGCGCCGCTTCCGATTGCAACAGCCACCAACAGCCATGAAAACATCGTGAGCCCTCCATCCATCGTTTAGCGGATTAGACCACAAGCGCGGCCGATGCGGCGCGGCTCGCGCCATGGAGGCGTCCGCGCATCAGCCGCCGCCATCGCGGGACCATTCCCGCCAGCCCGAGACCAGCGGAAAGTACAGGCCGAGCCGGACCGGGCGGGGATCGTAGCTGCGCAGCAGCGCCGCGTAGCGCTCGAGTTGCGGTCGGTAGCGCTCGCGCTCGCGGTCGAGGAAGGCATCGATCTCCCCGCCCTCGTGGCCGCCGGTCTTGTAGTCCACGATCCAGCGCACCCCCTGCCCGTCGACGAACGTCCGGTCCACCACGATGTTCACGATGCCGTCCGCGGACACGCCGGACAGCCGCAACTCGGACTCCGCGTCGGGTTGCGGACCGAGCAGCCAGCGCCCGCGCTCGTCGGCGAGCGTTCGCGCGAGCGTCTCCGCCACGCGGCCCGCCGCAGTGTCCAAGGCGTCAACGGGCAGTCCGCACGCGGTGAGATCGTCGCTGAAGTTTTTCCGCAAGGCCTCGACCCGTGCGGCATCCCAGCCCGCGAGTCCGTCTTCCGCGATGCGCTGCAGCCAGCGGTGCACCACGCTGCCGACATGCCGCGCGGTCTCGCCCACCCATGAAAACTCGACCGCATCGCGCGCGCGCGCCGGATCGCGCGGCGGCGTCCACCCGACGCGGCGCGGCGGCAGGGGGGCTTGCCAGCCCGTTGCGATGCGGCGCAGTGATTGATCGATCCGGTTCTCCGGCGAACTTTCTGCCGCCGGAGCAGCAGAGCATTGCGCGAGCCGCGCCGCGTGCGCCGCATAGATCGGCTCGACGAGCGGCCAGAGCTGGCTCAACAGCGTTCGTTCCCCCGGCGCTTTCGGCGCGGAAACACCGTCGTCACCCGTTTTCAGACTCGCGTCGCCGAGCAGATGCAGGCGCTGCCTCGCGCGCGTGGCGGCGACGTACAGCAGGCGGCCGTCTTCGTGCCGCTGCTTGCCGGCTTCGAGCTTGCGCAGCCAGCGGTAGATCGGGTCGTCTTCCGCGCCGGTCTCCTGAATCGGCGCGAGCAGCAGGTCGGCCTCCCCCCTCACCCCAACCCTCTCCCCGGGCGGGAGAGGGGGAAGAATTCCGGGCTGCTCCATCCAGAGAAACAGCCTTGCGTCGTCGGCGCGCGGCGCACGGCCCAGCCCCGGCACGATCACCGTGTCGAACTCGAGGCCCTTCGCCTTGTGGATGGTCATGACCTGCAGCCGCTCGTCGGCCTGCAGGTCCGGCAGCGCATAGAGTTTGTCGAGTCCCTCCTCGAACGCCGTCGGGTCGGCGATCTCGCCCGCCTCCTCGTGCGACTCGAGATAGTCGAAGTAGATCTCGGCGTCCTCGAGGTCGGTCGTGTCCCCGACGCAGGCCGGGCCGGAGAGCGCGAACCATGCCCCGGCCGTGCGTTCCCGCAGCGAGCCGCGGCAGCGCTGATCGAGGCTCGACTGCAGCGGGGTGCGCACGCGCAGCAGGCGCTCGCGCCCGTCGGCGGACAGCGCGGCGACACGCTCGTCGTCGCGCATGAGTTCCCATACCGTGCGCTGAGCGTCGGCGCCGTTGAGCGCGTGCAGATCGGCAAGCTTCAGCCCGCACCATGGGGCACGCAGCAGCGCAAGCCAAGCCAGCCGGTCAGCGGGATGCGCGAGCGCGCGCGTCAGCGCGAGCAGGTCCTGCACCACCGGGCGATGGCCGAGCGTTTCGATTTCGATGGCGCGAAAGCGCAGCCCCGCGTCTTTCAGCCGCGGCACGATGTCCCGCAGGTGACCGCGATTGCGCACGAGAATCGCAATGGTCGCCTGCGCATCCTCGCGCCGTGCCTCACCGACGAGCCGGACCACCTGAGCCGCCTCGCCGGCGCGTTCGTCGTCGAAGAACGGGTGCACGCGGACAGCCGCGCCGGGCAGTGCGTCGCGCGTCGCGGCCGATGCCGTGTACGGTACCGAGCCCGCGGCGACGTCCTCCCGCGCCGGCATCACGCGCGCGAAGGTCGCGTTGACCCATTCGACGATGCCCGCCTGCGAGCGGAAATTGGCCGTGAGACTGATCGGTTCAAGCGCCACGCCCGCGATTCCCGCGGCGCGCGCGCGCAGGAACAACCCGACCTCGGCCTCGCGGAAGCGGTAGATCGACTGCATCGGATCGCCGACCGCGAACACGGTGCGCCCGTCGCCGGGCTCCCAGCCCGCGGTGAGCCGCGCGATCAATTCGTACTGGCTGATCGACGTGTCCTGGAATTCGTCCACCAGCAGGTGGCGGATGCGGTAATCGAGCGCGAGCGCAAGATCGCTCGGCGCGTCCGGTTCGCCCAGTGCCCGCAGCGCGCCCTGGGCGACTTCGGTGAAATCCACCTGGCCGCGCGCCTGAAACACGAGTTTCAGTTGACCGGCCGCGCGCGGCAGCAGGCGCATGATGGCGCCGAGCACCTCCCATTGCGCATCGCCATACTGTTCCGGCGGCAGCCCGCGCATGTCCGCAAGCGCCGCACGAAACGCATCGTGCTCTCCCAGTTGGCTGAACAGCGCGAGCGCACGCGCCTTCCAGGGCTGCGCCGGTTTGCCCGCCGGGAAACCATTGTTCTTTGTAAGTCGTTGAACCCATTGCTCTTTTTCTGTCAGAACCGCATGGGAAAGCAGCACCCATTCGTCCACGCTGCCGGAGAAACCGGCGCGTCCGAGATTGCCGAGGGCGTAGTCGGCTATCGCCTGCCACTCCGCCTGCATGCCCGGCGGCATCCGTTCACGCACACATGTGACCGCTTTGCGCCGCTCGTTTCGCAGCGCGGCCTCCAGTTCCGCGCGCTCCCTGCCGTGCACGTGCCGCAACCAGTGATCACGACGCCGCAGCATGTCCGCGAGCAGCGTCTCGATGCGCCCGACGTCGTTGTCGAGGTGCATGAGCAGCCGTTCGACATCCCGCGCAACCGCTTCGTCGCTTTCGACCAGCTCGACGGTCGCGCGCGCCGCCTCGAGATGCAACTCGGCCGCATCCTCGATGCTCTCCGGCTGCGAGCCGAATCGCGACAGCATCGGCATCTGGCGCGTGAGCGCCGAGCACAGCGAGTCGATGGTCTGGATGCGCAGCCGCGCGGGATTTTCGGTCACACCCCATCCGGCCCCGGTGTCGCGCGCGAGCGCCGCGGCCGCGAGCCCCAGCGTCGCTTCCTCGTGTTCGCTCGCGGGCGTCTTGCCCGCACGCGCGTCCGCCAGCGCTTCCAGCACGCGCTCGCGCATTTCACCGGCGGCCTTGCGCGTAAAGGTAATGGCGACGATCTCCTCGGGATGGTCGACGCACGAGAGCAGCAGCAGGTAGCGCTGGATCAGAAGCTCGGTCTTGCCGGAGCCCGCCGGCGCCTGCACGATGAACGAGCGCGCGGGGTCGAGCGCGCGCCGGCGCGCAGCGTGGTCGGGTATGGCGGCCACGGTCATTCCGAGTCCTCGTCGAGCGCGTTCTCGAGCCGCTCGTAGATGCGGCAGAACGGTGTCACGTCGCAGAAGCGGCAGGTATCCGGGTAACGCTTCGGATCGACCCTCGCGTCGCCCACCACAAATCCGGCGGCAACGCGCGCGAGATCGGTGCGCCAGGCCTCGACCTGCTGCTCCCAGGACTGCGCCGCCTGTTTGAGCTTGCCATCAGGCAGCGTGCGCGCGCCCCGCAACGCATCCGTGTCGCGGGCAAGTCCCGTGAACTTCATGTCGCCCGCCCTCACCAGCGCAAAGGCCGCCGCCACGGCGTCCGGCTCGGCGCCGACCACGTAGAGCGGCAGTTGCGGCTCGTCCGGCCGATCGCCGAGCATGGCGCCGGGCGACGCCGCCCCGGTTTTGTAGTCGATCACGATGCGGCGCCCGTCGTCGGACTGGTCCACGCGATCGAGGCGCGCGTTAAAGGCAAGTCCGCCGATCCCGATGCGGCGCTGGTCCTCGGTGGCGAGGACCGTGAAGCCGTCGCGCTGTCGCTCGACCTCGAGCCACGCGCGCTCGAGCAATGCGAGCCGACGCTTCTCGATCGCCGCGAAGCGGCCCGACAGCACCGTCGGCCGGTCACGCCGGATGCGCGCGACGGCGTCCTCGGCCGCTCGCGCCAGCAAGGCCTCGAGATCGGCTTCCGCGATCCCGTCGAGCGCGCTGTGCGTCCCGAGCTGCGCCCAGGCCTGCGCGAGCACGCGGTGCACCAGCGTGCCGCGCTCCAGTGCGTCGAGACCGGTGTGCGGGTCCTGCAGGCTTTTCGCTCCCAGCCGGTGCCGCGCAAACGCGCGAAACGGACATGCGGCCTGATCCTTGACGATCGCCGTCCCGCCGCTCACGTCACCTGCCCCGCCCAGTGGCGGCGCCGCCGCGTCTTCGCTGCGCTCGATATCGCGCAGGCCGTGGACTGCGTCGCGATAGCTCGCGTAGTCCGGCAGCAAGAGCGGCCCCTCGGGCACCGCGATGATGAGCGGACTCGGCTTCAACTCGCGATCGTCCTCGCGCCGCGGATGGCTCAGCACGACTTCGCCGGAGCAGGAGAGCCATCCGCCGGTCAGCCGTCGCGCGAGTTCCAGCGACCCGGCGGCAGATCCCAGCGGTATCCCGGCCGCGCGCTGCAACTCGGCCGGCAGAAACGGGTTCGGGCGCGGGCCGGGCGGCCAGGCCTCGTCCGACAACCCCATCACCCACATGTGATCGAATTCCAGGCCGGCGGCTTCGAGCGTGCCGAGGATCTGGATCGGCACATCGGGCGTTTCGGGCTGGAACAGCGTATCCGCCGCCATCCGCCGCAAGCGCGACACGGCGTCGGTGTACCCGGTACGCGGTAAAACCCGGTCGAGCGCCGCGAAATCGGCGACGACTTCGTGCCATTTCGCGAGCGTCTGAAATTCCGTCGAATCGAGACTGCGCTCGCCGGGAAAGCCGAGCACGGCAAGCGCCTCGGAAATCCCGCGCGCCCACGCCGAGGGCATTTGCCGGCCGAACAGGCGCGCTTTGCGGATTTCGGCCAGTGCGTTCAGGCGTTGCGCGAGCATGGTGCCGCCGGCGTCGGCGTGCGCGATCAATGCCAGCAGGCGGTCCAGCGTGATCGCCGGCTCGGCGCGCTCTCTCAGCGCGGCATCCAGCCGCGCGCGCCGCGCGAACTCCGCCTCGGCGCCCGCGAGGAACGGGGAGCGGATCAGGCGGCTCGCGCGCCCGAAGTCGATCTCCCGCCCTGCAAGCTCCAGCGCAAGAAACGCCGTATTGACGAGCGGATGCGAGGAAAGCGCCTCGCCGAGGGAAAGATTGAAGGGGAACACCGGTTGCCCGCTGCCCGGCAGCGCGTAGTCCGGTTCCATGACCGCGCTGAAGTGGCGCCGTATCGTCTTGCGGTGCCTGGCAAGCTCGGGTACGACGATGCCGATGCGCGCCGCGGCGTTCGCCTCCAGGCGCGCCCGCGCCCAGGCCGCCGCGTGGCGCATCTCCTCCCCGCTGTCCGCGCAAGCGAAGCGCAGGCGCTCGCCGCTGCGCGGCCTCGGGCCGGCGCCGGTTACGTCGCACCCGGCGGCAGCGAGCGCCTGGAACAGCGCCGCCTGCTGCGGCATGACGCGGTCGAAGCCGTAGTAGACCAGTGATTTCGGCTTGCGAATTTCCCGGCGCGCGAGCCATGGTACGACCACGTCGGCGAGCCGCGCGCTGTCCGTGTGCCGCTCGCGCCGGCTGATCGACTCGTAACGCCGCGCCCAGTTCTGGAACGCCCTGCTGTCTTCATTGAGCGGAAACGTGGCAAGCCGCGGCATGATTCCCCAAGCGTGCGCGAGTTGCCACGCGTCGCGCGCGGCAACTGCCGCGTCCGGTATGGCGAGCAGTGTTCCGCCCGCTTCCGAATCGCGGATGACGCTTTCCCAGAGCGCCTGCTCCTGGAACGGGGTCAGCAGGATCGGAAGCCCGGCGGAATCGCCGGAATAGAGCGCGTCACCATAGGCACGTTCGACGTAAGCCGACAGCGGAAGAATGTCCGCGGTGGCCCAGGCCGCCTTCCCGGCTTGGACCTGCGCGAGGTCGTATTCGCGCTTGAGATGCAGCGCAAGGCGCCGGTTGGGGGTCACGACCGTGGCCCCGGCCGAGAGCGCCCGGACAAGATCCGGGTTCATCGCTCGATCCGCACTGTGCTGGCGGAGTGTACGCGCAGGCTGTCCGTCAGCGCCCGAAAATGCCGCGCAGAATATTGATGCCTTCCTTGACCGCGTCGGCGCCCGCGGGCTCGCGCGGTGCCTCGGCGGGCTGCGCGGGACGCTCTTCACGCGGCTCGCGGGATTCGCGCGCCGGGGCGCTGCGCGTCGACCGGCCGCCGCGCGACTCCCCGGCTTCGCCGAGCAGCGTCGATGCGGTCGACTTGAATCTCACCTTGGTCGTCCACAACGGCTCCCACGGCTGCCGCGGATCCGACGGGCGCGGCGGCTGCGCGAAATTCGCTTCGGGCCCGTACGCGATGAAATTCAGGAACGGAGAGCCGCCGGCACGCTTGACCACTTCCGCCGGCACGGCACACTCCGTGGCCTGCGGCGGCAGCACGATTTTTTCGCGCACGAGGCGCGCGACTTCCGCCGGCGGCACGTAGTCCGTCAGCGCGCCGCCCATTTCCTGCAGCTCGCTGGAACTCCACATCACCACGTCGTCGCCCTCGCTGCCGATCGCCGTGGCGAAATACCCGGTCGCAGTCTGCACCGCATTCCAGCGCACCGCCGCCGCGCCGGAGGGGCGCACCGACGCCACGAGCTCGACGCGGTCCATGAAATCGTGGTTGTCGCCCAGCGAAAAACGGATATCCGGGCTGTAGGTGCCTTTCACCTGGTGCTCGCCGCGCAACGACGCGGAATCCGGCACCGGTTTGCCGTCCTGCGGGTTGGGCCAGTCGCCGTAGGTGCGGCTGCGGCCCGGCGACGGCGGCGTCGCGCCCGCGATACGGCGCGCTGCAAAGTTGGGCGGCGCCTGGCCCGCGCCCAGCCGGGCGAAGTCGATGACGACCGGCTGGCCCGAGCGCGTGGTCTCGCCGCAGCCCCAATAGATCAGCATGCGGCCCCGCGGGCGCTCCATGCCCTCCGGCAGATCGCGCTCACGCTCGCCGCGTTCCGGGGGACGACTTTCGGATCGCGGCGTCACGAGCGGCAGCGACGGGCCCATGTTCATGCCCTGCGGAATGACGTGGTCCGCGCGCGGCGCGTCGGACGCGCGCTGCGAGGCGAGTTGCAGCGCGAGCCTGCGCCCGCCCTGCGCCTGCCCGCCCATCATGCCGGCCATGAATCCGCCCATGCCCGGCATGCCCATGCCCGCGGCAGTTTCGACGCTCATCCAGTACTGCGCGACCGGCGGCTTCACGACCTGCTGCTGCGCGAACGCCGGCGCGGACACTGCGACCGCAAGCCCCGTCAGAAGGAGTTTCAAGGTGTACCCCGCATTAATCCGAACCGGTTTCGAACAAAACCGGCGCTACTTTTCGAGCAGATGCGTCTTTTCCTTGATCTTGGCCCAATCGTCCGCATCGGAAGGCGCATCGATTTTCTCGATGATGGGTTTCCAGACCTTCGCGAGTTCGGCGTTCAGCCGGATGTACGCGCGCTGGTTGTCGGGCACGTCGTCCTCCGCGAAGATGGCCTCCACCGGGCACTCGGCCACGCACAGCGTGCAGTCGATGCACTCGTCCGGGTCGATGGCGAGCATGTTCGGACCTTCGCGAAAACAATCCACCGGGCACACATCAACGCAATCGGTGTACTTGCACTTGATGCACGACTCGGTGACAACGTACGTCATGGCTCGCTTTCCGGAAACACGGGTCGAACCCGCGAAAAAGAGCGCATATTCTAGCAGAATCCGGGAGTTAGCCGGGGTCCGCCGGACACCGCTTCCCATCGGCGCCGAATTTGGATAGCATATTCCCTGCGTTCGTCCCCAGGCCGCGATTTCCCGCGGCACATTCCGACTCTTTCCGTGTTGAGGTCCCCTGCGATGAGCCAGCATATCCATTACGTTACCGATGATTCGTTCGAGCCCGAAGTGCTGCAGTCCGCGACACCGGTGCTGGTCGACTACTGGGCGGAGTGGTGCGGCCCGTGCAAGATGATCGCGCCGATCCTCGACGAGGTCGCGAAGGAATACAACGGCCGCCTCAAGGTCGCCAAACTCAATATCGACGAAAACCAGGGCACGCCCCCGAAGTACGGCATACGCGGCATTCCGACGCTGATGATCTTCAAGAACGGCGCGGTCGAGGCCACCAAGGTCGGCGCGCTGTCCAAATCCCAACTCACCGCCTTCATTGACAGCCATATCTGAACTCCGTTACTGTTCCGCCGTGCCCGAGTCCCGGCCATCAGGCCGGGCAAACCGATGACCCGAAACGGGCGCGGTCGCCGGTTTCTCCCGCCGCTTTTTCTCCGGTTTCGCCCCACGCCCGGTTCCAATTTCTTGTCCCGTCAATCCCGGAATCCTCCAACCTGAATCGTCTGAACAACGCCTCCCCGCCATGCATCTATCCGATCTGAAGAACCTCCACGTGGGCGAACTCGTGGAGATGGCCGTCAAGAACGAAGTCGACGGCGCGAACCGGCTGCGCAAACAGGAACTCATATTCGCGCTGCTCAAGAACCAGGCGCGCAAGGGTGAATCGATCTACGGCGGCGGCACGCTGGAAGTGCTGCCCGACGGCTTCGGTTTCCTGCGCTCGCCCGACACGTCCTACCTCGCGGGCACCGACGACATCTACGTGAGCCCGTCGCAGATCCGGCGCTTCAATCTGCACACCGGGGACACGATCGAGGGCGAGATCCGCACGCCGAAGGACGGCGAGCGGTATTTCGCCCTGGTCAAGGTCGACAAGGTCAACAGCGATTCGCCCGAGAACTCCAAGCACAAGATCCTGTTCGAGAATCTGACGCCCTACCATCCGACCGAGCACATGAAGCTCGAGCGGGACATCAAGGCGGAGGAGAATTTCACCGGACGCATCATCGACATCGTCGCCCCGATCGGCAAGGGCCAGCGCGGCCTGATCGTGTCGCCGCCCAAGGCC
>CAZMBS010000001.1:12181-57379 GCA_964564295.1 uncultured Streptomycetaceae bacterium | reverse complement strand
ATTTTGGCGGAAAGTACATACTCAATTCGTTCGGCGGTGCCATCAACTCCGCGCACAGCCGCTCGTATGCGCACAACATTCATCGGGACATACGGGCGTTTTCAGGCGACATGCCGCTGCTGTTGAATACGCTGGTCATGTTTGATGACTTTACCGAAGACAATGGCGCGACCTTCCTGATGCCCGGCGGTCACTATCTGGCGCAGCGACCCGATCCGAAGACATTCTTTGCAACCGCGGAACGCGCGCTTGGCCCTGCCGGCAGCATACTGGTGTTCAACTCCAACCTCTGGCACGCAGGCGGCGACAACCAGACGGACAAACCCCGGCGCTCGGTGACGCCGATGTTTTCGAAGCCTTTCTTCAAGCCACAGTTCGACTACCCGCGCGCACTGGGATACGACAAGGCGGATAGTTTGTCGCCGGAACTTCGTCAGATACTCGGTTACAACGCGCGCATACCGGCGACCTTGGACGAATGGTACCAGCCGCCGGAAAAGCGCATGTACCGGCCGGATCAGGGCTGACCGCCGACCATCAGGAACACACGAGCACCATGCCCCCTGTAACAAGCACCCGCGACCTGACCCAGGAGCATCAGGATACGGCGGACCGCAAGTATGCCTATGATTTTGATTACATACTGCGCGATTACATGGTGCAAACGTTCGCCCCGCATTTCCGGAAAGGCCGAGCGCTCGAACTGGGGTGCTACAAAGGTGAGTTCACGAAGAAACTCCGTGCGCACTATGACGACATCACCGTGGTCGAGGGTGCGGGCGACCTGATTGAGGCGGCACGCGCAAACGTCGGGGCCGGGGTACGGTTTATCGAAGGGATGTTTGAAAGCGTCACCCTGGACGAGCAGTTCGACGCCATATTCCTGATGCACACGCTGGAGCATCTGGACGAGCCGATACGCGTGCTGAAACGAATCAACCGATGGTTGTCCGATCACGGACGATTGTTTCTGGTCGTTCCCAACGCAAACGCTCCATCACGGCAGATTGCAGTAAAAATGGGGCTGATCTCCCATAATGCAGCCGTGACGGAAGGCGAGGCTGCGCACGGCCATCGTTGCACGTATACGCTGGACACTCTGGAACGCGATGCCCGGATGAGCGGCATGAATGTGTTGCACCGAGGCGGTGTATTCTTCAAGCCCTTTGCCAATTTTCAATTCGACAAGCTGCTACGGGCGAAAATCGTCGATCAGGATTACCTAGACGGCTGCTACCAGCTCGGCATGATTTATCCCGATCTTTGCGCTAGCATTTACCTGCTTTGTGGAAAAGGTGGGGCTCGATAGGATTTGACAGGGGCAGCGCCGGTCGGGCGGCAACTCGATCGGCAAATCACCTGGCTCGAGCTCGGCGTCTTCCGGATATCGTCATCGCACGTAAGCTTTTACGCGCCTCACGTATTGCGGGTCAAATTCCCCTTAGGCGATTGCTGGGCACCCGGGACGGCTCTGTTGCTGATGACATGAACACCTGATTGTCCTCGGTATCCTTCAATATCACGCATCCGGCGCCAATCACGTTTGCTTTTCCAATCTTGATGTTGTCCCGGATTGTCGCATTGACTCCGATGAACGAAAATTCGCCGATTTCGACAGCGCCGGAAATCACCACGTGCGACGCAATGAAGCAGTTGTCCCTGATCTGGCTGTGGTGGCCCAGATGATTTCCGCTCCACATGAAGACGTTGTTTCCGATCCGGGTAAACGGCTGTATCGTGTTGTCTTCCAGTATCAAGCAGTTTTCGCCGACGGATAAATCCGGGAAAGTCGTGGCGCGAGGCGATACATAGCTCGCAAGACGGTATCCCAGGTTTTTCATTTCCGCCACCTTCCTGGCGCGCAACCGGTTGACCTCCGAATAACTTGCCGCTACAAAGGCGTCAAATTCTCCCGGGGGAAATCGCTGCACGATTTCGTCCAGCGGCACCACCGGCAATCCAAGCAATTCCGCGCATTTCAAATACTCCCGATCCACCGTAAAGGCCGCCGGCTGGTGTGACCCGTCGTGCCTGAACATGTAGCAGGCGATCTGTGCAAACTGTCCGTTGCCAAATATGACGAGATTTTTTTTCATAGGCACGTTTCCGCACGCCGAGACGACAGGCAATACGGCGGCTACGACTCCATTAACCGGTCGAGAGCAGCCGGGTCACAGCCGCCCGAATACCGGAGGGATCGAGCCCGATGTGGCGCCGAATGTCGTGCACGGTTCCGTACCAAGAACAGAATTCATCCGGCAGGCCGTGGTAGGAACTGCGAAGACCTGGAACCTCGTTAATGGCCTCACGCAGGCCGTGCGCGTCATGCACGACCAGAATGCGCCTGTCTCGGAATCGTTCGATGAGCTCCCGGTCGATGGGCTTGAGCGTATGAAAATACAGGACATCGACATTCTGATCACGACACGCTTCGATCACATTGGGCAGTAGCGGTCCGGCCGTAGCGACCGCGACTCCGGATGTACCGGTCTTCATGACGGTTCCCCGACCAAATTCGGTGCAAGTTTCCAGATCATGCGGGTGATCGGACAACCGAAAATACGTCGCTCGGCCGTTGTTATATGTGGCGCGGATCAGCGCGTCCACCTCGCGCCTAGAACCCGGCTGCAAGACATCCATGTGCGGAATCATTCTCAACGCCGCGAGTTCCGTATAACAATGATGCGTGGAGCCGTCCCAGGCGTAATCAAACGACGCGCCGCAGGTCACAATATTTCCGCCGAACCGGTTGTAGCACATGTCGAGCTTGATCTGTTCCAGGCTGCGCTCCGTCAGAAACGGCGCAATCGTATGCGCAAACGGAAAAAAACCCTGCGAGGCAAGTCCCGCGCTAACGCTGATCAGCGCGTTCTCGCAGATGCCCATGTTGTAGAAGCGATCGGGCCAGCGTTCCTGGAAATCCTTGAACATGTAGACGCTGACGTCGCCCAGCACCACGATTACGCGCGCATCATGCTCCGCAATACCGGAAACGGTCTCCTTAAACTGCCGTCGCATCAAGTTCCTCCAGCAACCTCGGCAGTTCCTCTTTGTTCGGAGAACGGCGATGCCACTCGTACATATTCCTCACCAGCGTCTCGCAGCCGTACCCCTTTTGCGTGTCGGCGACAACGACCCGCGGCAATTCGGTTGCAGCAGACATAGCCCGGCTCAACGATTCCATATCGTGCCCCGGCACCTCAAGCACATCACACCCGAATGCACGAAACCGATCTCCCGGATTGGGAATCGGAAGGCAACGGCCCTGTGATTTGTTGTGGTCATAAATTACCGTGAGGTTCGTCAGGCGCAGATGCACGGCGACCATTACGGCTTCCCACACGGATCCCTCGTTGCTTTCCCCGTCGCCAATCAGCGTGAACACGCGGCGATTCTCCCCCGCGATTCGAATACCCAGCGCCATCCCCACGGCGAGACTAATGCCGTGCCCGAGAGATCCGGTGGACGCTTCCACGCCCGGCACTTTCAGCCTGTCGGGATGACATCCCAACGGCGATTCATAAGCACCAAACCGGGAGAGGTCGCTTTCCGGAAAATAGCCGAGCTCCGCAAGCACGCCGTAATATCCCAACGCGGCGTGCCCCTTGCTGAGAATGAACAGGTCCCGCTCCTGCCAGTCCGGGCGCGCTGGATCATGTCGCATGACGCCGTAGGCGGCGTAAATGCACTCGATGACGGAAAATCCGGTGGGAATATGGCCGTGGCCACTGGCGCTGGAGGCCAAAAGGACGTTCGCGCGTATCCTCTTGCAGGCGGGATTCAATCGAGCACCGCGTAAGAGACGCGCGCGGTCATTGGCATGCGCTCGATTCGCAGGGAATTCAGGTCAAAGACCTCCCGCAACGCCACGGTCTCCCCGGGAAAGATATCGTCGCACAGTTCGTCAAAGACCAGCACGGTGCCGCGCATCACATGTGGTTTGATTGCCTGCAGCGCAGCCCGGGTCGGCTTGTAGATATCGAAATCGAATATCGCTAGCGAAATAATCGTCTCGGGATGCCGCGCCAGATAGTCGGGCACGGTCGAAGTCGCGTCACCCCTGACCAGATCAAACTTCTTGAGATGGGGGATCGGATTCAAGCCATCCGCAAGTGCAAGCAGTTTCTCCAGGTAGGCATCGTAATCCCTGGATACGGAAAAAGAGCCATCGACAGAATTGCACCGGCTGCCGTCTTCCGGACCCATCCCCCGAAAGCCATCGAAAGTATCGAACCCGATTACCTTCCTGTGGCGATTGAAGGGCTCATAGATGCCGCGCAGCGCGGACATTAGCGCGAGCGATTGTCCCCATCGCACGCCAAACTCCATGATAACGCCATGGGTTCCAAGTATCTTTCGGTAAATTTCATTGAAGAACAGAATGCGCGACAACGCTTTGGAGGTCAGAAACAGGCCCAAGTTCGGCAAGACCTCATCCGCAGGCAATGTCGACTCGCGGAAGTGCCGAATCAGCTCAGATTGAATGTCCTTTTCGCTCTGGCTGGACAAGACAATCGCGTCATGTTGCTCGGTCTTCATCTTCGCCAACTTTCCTTGTTCGCGCGCCACCATTCTACCGTTCGGCGAATACCCTCTTCGGTGGATACCTGGGGCACCCACCCCAACACATCCGCAGCCTTGGCGCAGTCAAGCAGTCGATAAGAAATTGTGCCGGGAGATGACTCGTCAAATATTATACGTGATGGGCGATGTCCGGCGAACCGCAGGGCGAGGTTCGCGACTTCCTGCACGGTCGTGATCCTTCCGGAGCCGATGTTGAATACGCCGAATGACACGCTCGAGTTCTCCAGCATCGAGACGACCGCTCTGCCGAAGTCGTCGGCATAGAGAATGTCACGCCCGACGGCCGGATTCCCCCAGACGATAAACGGATCATCCGCATTGACGGCCTTGCGCACGAGCGCCGCTACAAAATTCGAGCTGGCAGGCGAGAACTGGGCAAACGGCCCGAACACGTTCGCCAGTCTCGCGATGATGACTTCCATGTTTCCGCGGGCGTGCCAGAACTGACACAGCTTTTCGGCGCTGCGCTTTGCCCAGCCGACTCCAAAGTGCGCCGCCGGCGGGTCGATTCCCCAGTCGAGCTCCTCCTCGCGAATGGCGCCTTCCCGTTCCTGATAAACGCTTGCGGTTCCCACATAGACAACGCGTTCGACACCCGCGTCTCCCAATGCCTGCAGCAACAGGGCATCCATCACGATGTTGGGAGTAACCTGCACCCAGGGGAAATCGCGAGCCTGCTGCGCGCCGCCGGTTCGCGCCGCAGCAAGCACGGCGCAATGGCACCCGGCGGCGACACGTGCGCAGTCCGCAGCGACGCAGAGGTCCGCCTCCACATACTCGATCCGCTCGTCCTTCAAAAAAATGCCGGTGCGGCTGCGGTGCGGCACGCGCACGTGCACGCCAAGGCTGCTGGACAGCAAAGATCGCAACACAGCACTGCCGGCGAGACCGGTGCCACCGGCGAGCAAGACGCGTTTACCATCGAGGTTCATGGGCCGGCACCTCCACGCGGCGCACCGGAATGCAGATCGCGAAAACCCTCGACGAAATCAGGCGTCCGCAACGCGTCGGTCATGCCGCGTGGTCACTTTCATTCCGTTTCCCTGAAGTAATTCTTTTTCAGGAGATGCTCGTTCTGATGGCCCAGATACCAGTCCCACGTCTCGCGCAGCCCCTGCGCCAGAGATGTGGTCGGGTTGTATTCGATGAGACGCCTTGCCAGAGAAATATCCATGACTCGCATGGGAAATCCAGATGGCTTGGTCGCGTCGAATCGGTAATTGAATGAAACGATACTTCGGATCGACTCGACAAGCTCCTTTACAGAGTAGCCGCGACCGGCGCCAAGATTCACGTATCCACCCTTCGTGCCGTGGTGAAGCGCCAGAATAACCCCCTCGGCCACGTCCCGACTGAACACGATATCCCGGATTGCAGAACCATCGCCCCAAACCACCACCGGGTCCTCCTTGTGAAAGACCCGATACAGCAACGTGGGAACGACCATCGCGTTTTCGGGATCAAAATTGTCCCCGGGCCCGAAGACGTTCGACGGACGCACTATGGAAAAGTTCTCTAACTGATATTGCAGCTTGTATGCATGCACCTGCAGTTCGGCCATGCGTTTTGCCCAGCCCGCAAAATCCATCGGTGCATCATGGAAGTTTCCGGGCTCACCCTCCTTAAACACCTCCGCGTTCGCGTAGGCTCCGATGGAACTGGTATAGACAATCTTTCCGACCTTATTGCGGCGGCACGCCTCCAGTACGTTGACGTTAAACATCAGTGTCGGAACAAAGTGGCTGGCAAGGTGTGACTGCGATACCCCAGCCGAGCCCTTGATGCCGGCAAGATGGAAAACGCAGTCCATGCCATTCGTGACCTCCTTGCACAACTCAAAACTCGTCAGGTCTCCGATGACATGATCGGCCCGATCACTCACGGTTACCCTGTCCAGAGAAACAATCCGGACGTGTGCGCCCGCGCGCACCAGGATGTCAACAACCTGTCTACCGATGAGGCCGGTGCCGCCGGTCACCAGGACGTTTTTCGACGCAAAGCTGCGCAACACTTCGTCTTTAATGGCCACCGGCGCTCCATGATTCAGGTAATACGGCACTGCATACCGTTCGCGACCGATGCGCAGTACAGATTATCGGGTGCATTTCAGGCACTTTTGCTTCTCCTCTACGCGATTTTTTGTCCCGCGCTCGCGCGGTACCACTCCACCGTATCGGCAATGCCGTATTCGAGCGAGACTCTGGGTTCGAAGCCAAGCAACCGGCTTGCCTTCTCGGTATTGACCATGCGCACTGGAATCGCGGTGGGTTTGGACGCATCGAACCGCACATCGGCTCCTTCACGCCCGGCGGCCTTGAGTATCGCGGCGAGCACCTCTGCGATTGTAACGGTCCCGCCGTATCCGATATTCACGGGGTCGCAGGTCGCATGTTTCTCCAGGAGCAACAACGAGCCGCGGACCAGATCGGTGACGTGCAGGAAGTCTCGAACCTCGTTGCCCGTGCCCCACACCACAAGCGGTGACTCCCCGGCGACAGCGCGGCGAATCAGGGCAGGAATCACGTGGCTCGTCGCCGGATCAAAATTGTCGTGGCGACCATATACGGCGGTCGGACGAACCAGCGCGATTCCGATATCCGTCTTGGAGGCCGCAAACTCGCTTATGCGCTCCAGATAACGGCGCATCCATCCATAACCGAAATACGAAGCGTGCGTCGGCCCGTCCCACATCTCCTCCTCTCTTACGGGATGCGTCGTAACCGGATAGCCCGTGCTGCTTCCGAAAACCAGAAATCGCTTGACGCCGGTGTCCCATGCCGCCTGCAACATCTGCGTCGTCAATATCAGGTTTACCGCAATCGCCGACATGGGGTTGGTCGCGGTCACTCCGGCCGCGGCGACCGCACCGGCGGCGTGAACAACATGGTCCATTCCTTCGCAAACCCGGCGACAGTCTTCGATGCGGGTAAGATCGGCTTGCACGATCTCGATTCGAGGATCATCGACGATCAGGGGACGACTGTGCACCGGCACCCGCACCACCGCGTCAGCCTCAAGCAGCGCCTGAACGAAATGGGTTCCAACGAACCCGGCGCCCCCCGTCACAAGAACACGCTTGCCCGCGAAAAACAATTCTCTCTCCTTGGCAACCCTACATCAGCGCTTAGCTGTCAATCCCGGAATATCGTCACCTGGGGATGTATCCCGTCCACTTATGCGCTATCCAGACAATCACCTTCATGGGCAACAGGGGATTCACCGACAACGCCCGGAAAACTACCGAGATTGCCTCGGACCATTCGGCGCGCAACGTAAGCATTACCCCAAGCCGCGTGGATGCGCGGCCGTGCAGCCCGAGCAACGACGCCCGATCGCGTGGGCTGAGGTCGACGCATGCAAGGTGGTGTTCCGCAACACGAATATTATTGCGCATCATCGCCATGACCGCCTTGGGTTTGCCGCTGATCGTCTGCGAGCCCGGATGACAACGATAGTTATACACCAGGTCCGGCAGTACTCTTGATCGCGGCTCCCGCCTCAGAACTCTGATCAAAAAGTCCAAGTCGTTGGACGAGCCGAATGTGGAATCATAGTCGCCAACCTCGAGAAACAGCCTGCGTCGGACGAAGCGCGCCGCGGTAAGCGGATGACGCAGCACGTTTTCCAGCCGGAAATCCAGTTTCGACGGTGACAGAAACTCCTCCTCGATGCGCAAATCGCCGCTTTCTCCTACGGAGACGATTCGCGTTCCGCAAGACAGCACGTCGAGGTCCGGGTCACCCGCAAAAGCATTGCGTACGAGATTCAGCCCGCCGGGCTCTATCCAATCGTCCGCCGGCAAGAGACAAACGATCTCTCCGGTTGCACGCCGCACGCCCTCGTTTACCGCATTCGAAGCATTGCCATCGGGATGACTGCGCCAGAAGGTGATCTTGGGCTCGTACCGCTTGATTATCTCCACTGTTCCGTCATTCGAACCACCGTCCATTACGAGCAATTCCACGAACGGTTGCTTTCCAGCAGTGACGCTTTGCAGGGCTTTCTCGATCGTATTCACCGCATTCAGCACGAAGACGATCACGCTAATCACGGGAGGTGATACCGCGCCCGGGGCACCGGCCGCGCCTCGGGCAGTTCCTCTGTCTTCGCCGATCGACGCCGACAACACCGTATCGACACGTGTGGCTCCTTCCGAGTCCGGAACACTGTTCAAGATCAGCGGACAATCGGCGGACGCCAGCGCCAGATGTTGACGCATCTCAGGTTGCGTCTGAGGCTTTGATCACGTTTTCCATTATAATCCGCAGCAGGCGGCACCATGATGCCTTGCGCCCTTTTGTTCACCTTGGCCCGCTCGCCAAACGGGTAAGCGGCGTATTCAATTGGCAAATCGGTTGTTTGGCGAAATGCAGGAAGTTGACGTTTCATGACGAAGGTTCGCGCCCTGATAACCGGCATCACCGGTATGGTCGGTTCGCATCTGGCAGACTACCTGCTGGAGCATACGGACTGGGATGTATACGGCGCCTGCCGTTGGCGCAGTCCGCTGGACAACGTTCAGCATCTGGTGCCGAGAGCAAACAGGAAGGACCGGGTTTTTTTCGTCTATTGCGATCTGCGGGATTACATCTCTCTTCAGAATGTCGTGGAGCAGTGCCGGCCGGACTACGTGTTCCATCTGGCCGCACAAAGCTATCCCACCACGAGTTTCGCGTCCCCGCTGGATACGTACGACACCAATATTCAAGGCACTGCGCGGCTGTTGGAATCGCTTCGTCGATGCCCGGGTATCGCCCCGGTTATACACGTTTGCGCGTCGTCGGAGGTGTATGGCCGTGTCCCCAAGGAGAAGGTGCCGATACACGAGGATTGCACCTTTCACCCGGCATCCCCTTACGCCATCTCCAAGGTCGGAACCGATCTGGTGGGTCGCTTTCATGCCGAGGCCTATGGCCAGAAAGTCATGACGACGCGCATGTTTACGCATACTGGCCCGCGCCGCGGGGACGTCTTCGCGGAGTCAACGTTCGCCAAGCAGATCGCAATGATCGAAGCGGGCCAGATTCACCCCGTGATCAAGGTTGGAAATCTGAAGTCGCTGCGAACCTGGTCCGACGTGCGCGACGCAGTTCGTGCCTATCACATGCTGGTCACGGTGAATCCCCAGCCCGGGGCTTACTACAATATCGGAGGCGAATGGTCGTGCACGATCGGCGAAATGCTTGACCGGTTGCTGTCGCTGTCCACGCATCCGGGAATACGCATCGAAGTAGACCCAGAGCGTCTGCGCCCTATAGATGCAGACCTGCAGATTCCCGACACCTCCAAGTTTCGCGCGCATACCGGATGGGCGCCGAAATTCTCCTTTGAGCAGACGATCCGCGACTTGCTCGACTACTGGCGCCTGAAAATTGGCGCCGGCGGGACATACCTCACGCGATGAACTCCGGTTCCCCTCCCACCCCGCTACCCGGCGTAATCCCCGAGAGTACGGACCGGTTTCAGCGCGTAATCCTGCATGAGAATCCCTGGTTTTCGGTATGCTTGCGCGACACTTACTATACTGTCGAGTACCGCCAGCCTCAGGTGATCATCCTGCCGGTTGTCGGCCGCGAGGCCGTGGTGCTGGTAAGGGTAAAGCGGCCGATAATCGACGACACGCCGCTCGAATTGCCCGCTGGCGGGGTGAGCGTCGGCGAGTCGCTCGCGTCGGCCGCCGCGCGTGAACTGCGCGAGGAGACCGGCATATTCATTTCGGATATTGCCCGCCTCACCCCGTTGCCGCCCCTGTCGCCGTCTCCCAATCGCATATCCATGGCCATGAACGTATTTCGCGTCGATATCACGCACGAGGAATATCAACGTCGTGGGCCCCATGATGACGAGATTGCCGGTGTCGAGTGCTTCCCGCTGGACGAGCTCACCCGGCGCATCGTGGCTGGCGATATCTATGTCGCCGCTCCGGTGGCAATCCTGGCGACATTTCTGCTGACCATGCGGCCCACGCATCCCGCGACGGCAGCGCCGGCGCGAGTAGGCTCGCAGTACCCATGAATGCAGCCATGCGGCTGAGCACGCCCGATTTCTGTGAGCTCCTCGGTGTCACACAGCAGGAGTTCCCGGGCGCCTGCAAGACGCTTGTGGAAAGCCTGGATTTTGGTTTCGACCTGCCGGATCAGGGAACTCGGGACCTGATCATCCTCGAGGTGCTGCGGCATCTTGAATCAGACAAGCCGACGCGCGTCGGTGAACAGCGGGCAGACATTTGGGAGCGATGCTGGGCGGAGAATCTGCGACGGTTTGTGGATGGCTCACATGATCCGGGCAAACTGCTTCCGGAGTTCATCCGCTCGGGACAGCCCGTTCGCTTGCGGCAGCAGTTCGCGATTCCCCGGAAACCCGGGTTTGAGGCTTCATTCCTGAAAGTAATCCGGACTTACCTGTTTGACCGGTATTTTCGAAATGTCGAAGCCGCGTATGAGTTTGGCTGCGGCAGCGGATTCAACCTGGTGGCGCTCGCAGAACAGTTCCCGGGAGTGCGCCTGCATGGACTCGACTGGTCGAAGTCCTCCAACGATACGGTGAACCTGTTGAGAGGCAAACTCGGCATAGACATTTCAGGCCGGCAATTCGATTTTTTCAGGCCTGACCCGTCCCTGCAACTTGAGAACGGCTGCGGAGTGCTTACCATGTGCGCTCTTGAGCAGGTCGGTCCCCGGCACAGGGCATTTGTGGATTATCTGCTGAGCCAGCAGCCGAAGATTTGTGTGCATATGGAACCGCTGCTGGACTTGTACGATAAGAATTGCCTCCTCGATCATCTTGCCGTTCGCTATCATTGCAAACGGGGTTACCTCACGGGTTTCCTGCCCTATCTCAGAGAACTTTCCGATTCGGGCCGAATCAGGATTATCGACACGCGACGGATGTATTTTGGCAGCCTGTACCATGAAGGATATTCGTTCGTGGTATGGCAACCCGCAAATTCACCAGTCAACTGATGTCCGGGATACCATGCAGATCGTGAAAACGAAACTGGAAGGCGTGCTGCTGATCAAGCCGGAAATATTCGAGGATTTTCGCGGCCAATACGTGGAAACCTACAACGAGAAGCTTTACCGTGAACAAGGCATTGACGTCACGTTTGTGCAGGACGATATTTCCGTTTCTTCGCACAACGTGCTGCGCGGAATCCACGGCGACGAGGAAACCTGGAAGCTGGTCTCCTGCCATTTTGGCAGGCTCTATCTGGTCGTCGTGAATGCCGACAGAAAATCGAAGGAATTCGGTCGTTGGCAGTCGTTCGTGCTGTCAGATTCAAATCGTCACCAGGTGCTGATTCCGCCACAGCACGGCAACGGCCACCTGGTTCTCAGCAAACTGGCGATTTTCCACTACAAGCAGAATACGTACTACAACCCGAAAGGGCAATTCACCTATGTCTGGAACGATCCGGAACTGAATATCTGGTGGCCGACCAGGAGTCCCGTTCTGTCGCAACGCGATGAAATAGGGCGCTTTGTCGACTGACGAAATTTCCCGGGCGCGCACGCCCGGATAGCTCACGGACAAAACATGATTATCAGCAGAACACCCTATCGGGTTTCCTTCTTCGGCGGCGGAACCGACTACCCGGTCTGGTATCGGGAACACGGAGGCGCGGTACTCAGTGCCGCGATTAACAAGTATTGCTACATCACCTGCCGCTATCTGCCGCCTTTTCACGGCTACAAGAATCTGATTCGATATTACAAGCGCGAAGAAACGCAGTCGGTCGATGATATTCAGCATCCGGCCGTGCGGACCTGCCTCAAGTATCTCGAGATCGATCAGGGCGTAGACATCGTGCATCACGGCGATGTTCCTGCAAGATCGGGACTGGGATCCAGTTCGACTTTTACAGTCGGCTTGCTGCATGCGTTATATGCGCTCAAGCATGAAATGCCGACAAAGCGCCAGTTGGCGATCAATGCCATCCGGATCGAGCAGGACGAGATCGGCGAGCATGTCGGCTCTCAGGACCAGACTGCGGCGGCTTTTGGCGGACTGAATCGCATTGAGTTCGGCGGCGCAACCGAATTTCAGGTCAAGCCGCTCATATTGCCGCCGGAAAGGATGGAACAGCTTCAGCAGCATGTCATGCTGTTTTATACCGGCCTGCCTCGAATTGCTTCGGAGATCGCGCAGGAGCAAATCTCGAATATTGCGAAGAAGAAGGTGGATCTCGGCGAAATGGTGCGCATTGTGGACGAAGCGGAGAAAATTCTGTTCGACAAGCAGGGCGGCCTGAGCGGATTCGGGCAGCTCCTGCACGAACAGTGGGTCATAAAGAGAAAAGTATCGTCCCTGATTTCCAACGATGAAATTGATCGCATTTACGCTTCCGGCATCAATGCGGGCGCTCTGGGCGGAAAACTGCTTGGCGCCGGCGGTGGTGGGTTCATGTTGTTCTTTGCGGAGCCTGATCGTCAGGAGGCCATACGGAAAGCGTTGGCGGGCCTGCTTCATGTGCCTGCCCGCTTCGATCATCTTGGATCGCAAATCATTTACTTCGCGAGAGACGGGCATGGATAGATCCCGCCCGGCGCCGCTTTCGTTCGTCGCGCCGATCCCCCTGCATCGAGCGACCGCTCGATAACACGCGACGATTCGTTATGGACGCCGTTATTCTGGCCGGTGGCCTTGGCACCCGGCTACGCAGCACCATCGGTGACCAGTTGCCGAAGCCGCTCGCTGAAATCAGGGGGCGTCCATTCCTGGACATCCTGATCGACTACCTCCGGGACCAGGGTACGCACCGGATTATCATGTGCGTGAGCCACGGGCGGCACAAGATTATCGAGCACTGCCGGCAGCGGCACGATGTTGAATTTCTGTTTTCAGAGGAATCCGTCCCGATGGGGACCGGAGGCGCGATTCGTCAGGCCGCCGGGCTGGTTCAAGGCGATCCCTTTCTGGCCATGAATGGCGATTCGCTTTGCCGCGTGGACTTGGGCGCGCTCCGGGCGTTCCACGCGAGAAAGTCCAGCCCGTTTTCCGTCGTGCTGGCGGGCTCCCGCGGGCGCGCCGACGGCGGCACCGTGGAACTCGGCCCCGACGGCCGGGTCAAGCGATTCAGCGAAAAATCCGGTGTCGGCACGTTCATCAGCGCGGGTATATATCTGGTTCAGGCGGGGTTGCCGCGGGAATGGGTCATGCCGAGCCCGTTTTCGCTGGAGCTTGACGTTATTCCCGGCTTGGTAGCGACAGGGCGCTGTTTCGGCTTCGCAGTGGATTCGGAGCTGACCGATATCGGCACCCCGCAACGGTACTCGGACGCGCAGCGTAATCTTTGAGATCGCATCCACGGCGTTCGGATGAAATCGGTTCCGGTCAGCGTCGTGATTCCGTGCTACGGCTGCGCGGAAACCATCGCGCGCGCCGTGAATTCGGTCGAGCAACAGACTTCCCGTGCGCTCGAAATCATTCTGGTTGACGATGCGAGCGACGCGCAAACTCGCGTCGAGCTCTTCCGGATTCTGAACAGCGTCGGTCCGGAGCGCGTGAGAATCATCGCGTTGCCGGTGAACAGCGGGCCGGCAACGGCGCGCAATACCGGATGGAACGCTGCGCGGGGCGACTTCGTGGCCTTTCTGGACGCGGACGACGCATGGCATCCGCGGAAACTGGAAATACAGACGGCATTGATGCAGCGCGAGCCGCGACTGGCGCTTTCCGGCCATCGCGCTGCGCAACTTGCCGCGCCCGACGCAAGTCCGGCGGTAGTCGGTTCTGGAGCGATTGAGAACATCACGTTCCGGCAGCTGCTGCTCTCCAATCGCTTCGTGACGCCGGCAGCCATGGTGAGACGTGACGGGCGTCATCGGTTTGTCGAGGGACGTCGCCACATGGAGGACCATCTGCTGTGGCTGCAGATCGCAGCCGAAGGCGGAATGGTCGCGCGGATCGACGCCGTGCTGGCGTATACCTTCAAGCCGCCCTACGGCGCCCGGGGCCTGAGTGCGGCTCTGGGATCAATGGAGCGGGCGGAACTTGGCAACTACCGTCTGTTGGCTGAAAGCGGGCACCTGCCGTGGCCGTTAGCCTGGCTGTTTTGCCTATACTCGCTAATGAAGTTCGTCAGACGCCTGATTGTTGCCGGCGCGCGTCGCATCGTCTCCGGGTGAGGTCGCACTGTCGACGCGCCAGACATCCTTAAGAATGCCGTGGTCCAGCTGCATGATGACATTGCAGTTTTTCTCGAGCAGCGTCTTGTCATGCGAGGCAAGAAAAAGAATTTTCGCGCGGCCGATGAGGGCGTGCAGCCGTTGCTGCGCCTTTTCGTAAAAAGAGGCATCGCCCACACTGAGCCACTCGTCCATGACGATAATTTCGGCCGGAACGCTGGTCGAAATCGCGAATGCGAGGCGCATGTACATGCCACTCGAATACGTCCGCAGCGGCATTCCCATATAGTCGCCCAACTCCGAAAACTCGACGATGTCGTCGACGAGCGAACGGATCTGTTTGGGTCGCAGACCCATGATGGTGCCGCGCAGAAAAATGTTCTCGTAGCCCGTTGCCTCGGCTTCCATGCCAAGCACGATGCTCAGCATTGAGGCGACCCTGCCCTGAACCTCAATCGCGCCGCGGATGGGCTCGTAAGTTCCCGCAATCACTCTCAGCAACGTGGATTTTCCGGAGCCGTTGTGTCCCACGATGCCGACGCGGTCGCCCTCCCGAAAATCAAAACTCACCCGATCCAGCGCCCTCACGATGACGCGGTCAGCCGCATCGCGCGCGAGCATGCCACCTGTCGCTGTCCGAATGAACGTGTTTTTGAGCGAACGGCTCTGCGTCCCGTAGATCGGGAACTCGACCACCACGTCACGAGCAGTTACACGGGCCATTTTTGCCCTACAACCAGTATGCGATTCTGGCGCGGAAGCGGCCAAACACGAACAGCGTTGCCGCGAATCCGAGCAAAGTGATCACCAGAACGAACGTCCACGAGGCTGCGGCCGACCCGCCCCCCAGCAACGGTTGCCTCACAATCTCGAGAAAATGAAAAAGCGGATTTGCCTTCGCAGCCCAGATATGCCGGCCAAGCATGTCGGCTTTCCACATGACCGGGGTAAGAAAGAGCGCCACTTGCATCAGGCTTGCGACGATTTGTGGAATGTCCCTGAATCGGGCGCACAAGAGGCCCAGCAACAATCCCACCCAGATGCCGTTCGCGGCGATGACCAGAACAGCAAGGGGAACCAGGAGAAGTTGCCATGTAAGCGCCGGCGGGAAAAAAAAGAGCACGATCACGACAATGACAAGGTTGTGCGCAAAAATAATCAAGTTCTTCCAAACCAGCCGCAGCACGTGCACGGATAATGGAAGCTTGATCTGTTTGACGTAGCCTTCGGCAGCGATAAAGGCCGTGCAGGATTCATTGATCAAGTTGGCGATCAGGAGCCACACCACAAAGCTCACGGCGAGGAACGGAAAATAGGTGGAAATGTCCATTCCGAAAAGCCGGCCGTACAGGGGGCCCATGCCACAAACCAGCGCTCCGTTGCTGATCGTGAGCCAGAACGGTCCGATCATCGATCGACGATAGCGTTGCCGGATTTCCTGCCAGCCCAGCATGGGCCAGATGTAAATGCTGCCAATACCGCTCGAAAGATCACGCAATGCCAAGCGAAAATTGCCGGGCTGAGAACTGGCAGCCAAGATTCAAAGTCCCGGGAGGAAATTACCCAGCATAATCATCATATTATATCTCGCGCACCCCGGCGGTGCTCCGCGGTCTTCAATCAACGCCGCCGCATCCAGAACGATACCGGTTCGTAGCCTTCGATGCGCTTCGCGAACATGGGGAATGCGGCCGCCAGCGCGGCGGGGTGGTGATATCGCAGAAAACTCAGCGCACCTACCACTCGAAATTCCGGATTGAAACTCAGGAATGCCTCCACCAGATACTGCTCGTTCCACAGCCGAAGCTGGTCCTTCATCCATACCGCCGGATAGTCCCTGGGCGTGAACATGTCATGGACATGCACGTAGGTACCGCTTCCGATCATGGGCAGCAGTTCCAGGTACTCCCGCACGACGTCGCCTTGCGGTCGAACGACATGGGAGGAGTCGATGAACAGAATATCGTTTTCCCGCAACGCTCCGAACAGCGCAGGATCGACCTCCTGTAACTGCTTTCGGACAACTTCGATTCCGTCGATGCGTTCCAGCCACGGCATCTCGAAGGGTTCGATGCAGGTATATTGGCAGCGATAATCGCCGTTCTCGACTACGTTGGCAGCAATTGCTTTCCGCCCGATCAGCGTCGAAAAGCCACTGCCGATTTCGACGATGCGGGAGGGTTTGCACGATCTGATCAGGCTATAGTAAAACTCGGCATCTCCGGGACCAAAGTTGTCATTCAGGTAACCAAACTCCCCCGGCCCGGCCGGCACCAACGGCAGTGCCAGCAATTCGTTCGCATAGACGAACCGCCGGAGGGTGGCAAGTTGCTCCGGCACGTTCATGTCGAGCGCGGGCAGGCGCCGGTCGCGATCGAGCGGTTCGTGCAGGTGCGCGGGGTTGAACAGCGGTTCGTAATAATGGTCGCGTATCGGAAACACGCCCACCCTGAAAAAAATCGACCGGCACACCGTCATTCGATAGACACCCACGCGCCGCACCGACTTCAACAGGACGGCCGCGACGAAAACGGCCGGCGCCAGTACCCAGTCGAGAACCGGCACCACGGCTTTCACGATGATGCTCTTGACCCACGGTACCCTGACGATGTCCAACAATGAACCGTTCATTTCCGCCCGGGCTCCAAAGCGTATCGGCGCGTCACGGACGCGGCGGCAGGCGCCGCGCCTTTGTAAACAGGAACTGCAGCATGCTGCGGAAATGCCACAGGAAGTACCGGAGATTTCTGCGGCTGGTCCGTCGCGCGAAGTGTACGACACGAACAGCCGGATCCACCTGTATGTCGTACCCCGACGCCCGGAGCCTTGCGCAAAGGTCCACATCCTCGTAATACAGAAAATAGCGCTCGTCGAACCCACCGATCGCCCGATACACATCCGATCGGAACATCATGAACATGCCGGCAATCCAGTCCGGCCGCTGGTTGACGTCCACCGTGACATTCGTGTCCGGCGCCCCGCCACGCAGCGCTTTTCCGAATAGATGCCCGACCCGGGGAAACGGTCTGGCATGATCTTCGAGGGTGCCATCCGGACCCGTTACCACCGCGGACACTGCACCGACTCGCGGTTCGGCGCACTTTTGCAACAGGGACGGAAATGGATCCATCGTAAACCGGAGATCCGGATTGAGGACGCAAAAGCGATCGGCCCGAGCATGCGCAAACGCGGCATTGTGATTGGCGCCAAATCCCCTGGCGCGCTCATTTTTTAAAATGCGCAATGGAAAACGGAAAGCGTCTGCGCTGAACGAGAGGGACTCCGGGATATTGAGTGTCAGTATCACCTCCATGGCGCCGGAGCAATATTGCTCCAGGTCGGCGAGCAGGCACCCCACGAGCGCCTCCTGCCCGTGGCTAACGACTGAGATGCTGAGGTCAACCTTGTCTTGCATCGAGTGACAGCCTACCTCGCGGCCCGGAAAGTCATTATGCTACGGCCCACTGCGAATCGTATTCACCGGTCCGGATTCCCGAACGTCATGATAGCGTTTTACCGCATACCGCGAACGTGGCTTGTGCGCATATCTCCGTTCCCATCGCGCCGCGGCCGGTGCAACATTTGGATCGTGTTGTGATACTCGTTACGGGCGCCGAGGGATTCGTTGCGCGTGCGCTGCTCGCCCGGCAGATGTTACTCGGCATGCGGCGCGCGCTCAGGCGCGAGCCGTCCGCATTCACTGCCAATGACTGCGTTGTTGGTGAAATCGACGAGCAAACCGACTGGCGCGTCGCGCTCGAGGGCGTCGAATACGTCGTGCACCTCGCCGCTCGCACGCATGTACTGCATGAACATGAAGCCGACCCGTTGTCCGCGTACCGGCGGGTCAATGTCGACGCGACACGCCGGCTTGCGCAGCAGGCTATCGCGGCCGGCGTGCGCCGGTTCGTCTTTCTGAGTTCGATCAAGGTCAATGGAGAATCCACGGCCGAGGGGCAACGCTACTCCGAAACGGATACGCCCGCGCCCATAGATGCATATGGAATCAGCAAACTCGAAGCGGAAGACGTGTTGCGTGATCTTGCCGCGGGTTCCACGATGGAGCTGGTGGTACTCCGATCCCCGCTGGTTTACGGCCCCGGCGTCAAAGGCAATTTCTTGCGCCTGATGCAGTGGATTGCGCGCGGCGCACTGCTGCCGCTGGGCTCGATCGGCAATCGCCGAAGCCTGGTGTATCTGGAAAATCTCGTCGATGCCGTCGTCGCCTGTATCGACACGCCGGCTGCCGCAGGCAAGACCTACCTTGTCAGCGACGGCGAAGATGTTTCCACGCCGGATCTCGTGCGCGCGATCGCGGTTGCGCTGGGCGTCAAGCCGCGGTTGCTGCCTTGCCCGACCGCGTTGCTCGAACTCGCCGGAAGCGTGCTGGGCAGGAACGATGCGTTGGCGCGGCTGACCGGATCGTTGCAGATTGACGCGTCGCGCATACGCGTCGAACTCGGCTGGCGTCCGCATCGCACGCTTGACGAGGGACTCGCGCAAACGGCAAGGTGGTTTCGTACGCTGCCGGGATAGGCCGGGCCTGCTGCCGTTTGCGCGTTGATGGTATCATCCACAAGTCAATATAAATCAATCACATAACGCATATTGCCCTTGGCTACCCATGCCCCGCTGGCGGCATTTGCAGCTTCGCTCCTGATCGTCTGGTGGCTTGCGCGCGGCGGATTGGCATCGCTCGCGCTGGATCTTCCTAACGACCGTTCGCTGCATGTGCGACCGATGCCGCGCACCGGTGGCATCGGATTGCACGCCGGCATCCTGCTTGCGTGGCTACTGCTGTCCCCGAACCTGCCCGCAACCGTCGGTGCGGCGTTTCTCGCGTTGCTGGGTGTTTCGATGCTCGATGATGTCGGCGGACTGTCGGTCGTTGTACGCTTGGTCGCGCATGTGGTCGCCGCGGGTGCGGTGGCCTGGGAGATGGTAACGCCGGGCTTCGGTTGGCCGGCGGCAATGGTCGTGGCGCTTGCAGTCGCGTGGATGATCAATCTCTACAACTTCATGGACGGTTCCGACGGACTTGCGGGCGGCATGGCCTTGTTCGGATTTTCGTTCTACGGAATTGCCGCCTGGCTTTCGGGCAGCACCGAATTCGCGATGCTGAATCTCAGCGTGGCAGCCGCTGCGGCAGGCTTCCTGGCATTCAATTTTCATCCGGCGCGGATTTTCATGGGCGACGTCGGATCGGTGCCCCTGGGATTTCTGGCAGCGAGCTTCGGCCTGGTCGGCTGGCTGCAACGTGACTGGCCATGGTGGTTTCCGCTGCTCGTGTTCTCGCCGTTCATCGTCGATGCCAGCGTTACGCTCGCGCGGCGCTTGCTTTCCCGAGAAAAGGTCTGGGAAGCCCATCGCGATCACTACTACCAGCGACTCGTGCAACTGGGTTGGGGACATGGTTTGACCGCGCTCGTGGAGTACGCGCTGATGGGCGCCTGCGGCATCGCCGGGTTGCTCGCGCTGGCCGGCAGCGACACGGCCACAACAACCGTGGTCACGGTCCTCGCGGTCTTGTATGCGGTCATGCTCGGCGCAATTGAACTTGCCTGGCACCGTCGTCAGGCTCCCGTCAAATGATGCGCGCGAACTGGCGCACGCTGCTTGCGTTTTCGCACGATCTCGTGGCCTGCGCGCTGGCCTGGCTGATCGCTTATGCATTGCGATTCAATTTCGAGATTCCGGTCGTCTTCGTCGACAATGCCGTGCTGTCGCTGCCGCTGGTCGTGGCGGCGAACGGACTGCTGTTTTTCGGCTTCGGACTTTATCGAGGCATCTGGCGTTTCGCGAGCCTTCCCGATCTGCGGCGCATCGTGCTGGCTGTCGGAACCGCGGCGCTGGCAGTGCCGGCCCTCATGACCATGCTTCAGCTCGGAGTGCCCCGATCGGTGTTCATCATTTCGCCGGTGTTTCTGGTGATGTTGATGGGTGGCAGCCGGTTTGCATACCGGGCCTGGAAAGAGCGCAGCTTCGCGGCGCTCGGCAATGCGGATCGTGAACCGGTATTCGTCATCGGGGCCGACGGTGCGGCGGCCAGCCTCATAAAGGAACTCGCGCGCAGCCCTCAGTGGCGGGTATGCGGCGTATTTGACGACGACGTCAGCCGGCATGGTCGTGAATTGCAGGGCACCAGGGTTCTCGGAGGACTCGCGCAGCTGGCGACAATGGCTCGGGATCTGTCGGTCCAACACGCCATCATCGCCATGCCCGAGGCCGGCCATGCGGCCCGTCGCCGCGCAGTTGAGCGTTGCCGCGCCGCGGAACTCAAAGTCCTTACAGTACCGTCGTACGATGACCTGTTGAGCGGCCGCGTGACGGTCTCCCAGGTGCGTCATGTGGAGCTCGACGACCTGTTGGGGCGCGATCCGGTCGAGCTGGATGCAAGCGGGCTGCGCGCATGGATCGGCGGCAGCGTCATCCTGATCACCGGCGCGGGTGGCTCCATCGGCGCCGAGCTTGCGCGGCAGATTGCCCGATACGGGCCGGCGCGCCTCGTGCTGTTCGAACTCAACGAGTACGCGCTGTACACGATCGAACAGGAATTTGCCGAGCGGTTTCCCGCGGTACCGTTGACCTGCGCCATAGGCGATGTCAAGGACGTCGCGCGGGTCGAGCAAATCATGTCGTCCAGCCGTCCGGCGGCAGTTTTTCACGCGGCGGCCTACAAGCACGTTCCGTTGATGGAGCGGGACAACGCCGCGCAGGCCGTGCTCAACAATGTGCTCGGCACGCAGGTCATCGCACAGGCCGCGGTCAAACATGGCGTGGACAAATTCGTATTCGTTTCAACCGACAAGGCGGTAAATCCGACGAGCGTGATGGGCGCGAGCAAACGGCTCGCCGAAATGGTCTGCCAGGCCACGCAGCAGCGCGGCGGCACGCGATTCGTGATCGTCCGGTTCGGCAACGTGCTCGGGAGCACCGGCAGCGTCATTCCCAGATTTCGCGAACAAATCGCGAAAGGCGGCCCCGTTACCGTGACGCATCCGGAAATCACGCGGTTCTTCATGTCGATACCGGAGGCCGTGCAGCTCGTGATGCAGGCGGGTCTCATGGGCGCGGGTCGCGAAATATTCGTGCTCGACATGGGAGAGCCGGTGAAAATTGCCGAACTCGCGCGAGACATGATCCGTCTTTCCGGGTTCAGCGAGAACGAGATCCGCATCGTTTACACCGGACTGCGGCCGGGCGAAAAACTGTACGAGGAAGTGCTCGCATCCGCAGAGAACTCGCTGCCGACGCCGCACCCGATGCTGCGCATTGCGCGGGCACGCGAGGATCGGGAGACCTTGTTCGTTGCGCTGATTCCGTGGCTGGACACGGTCCGCAACCTGGACGATAGTGCGGTGAAGGCAGGGCTGACGCAATGGATTCCCGAATACACGGCGCGGTGACATGGCTGTACCGCGGGTGTCCGTGGCGACGACGTCTCCGTTCTGGACGCGGGGCGGGCCGGAAGTTCCCAGGACGGTGATATGAGCATCTCGGCGATCGTCATCACCAAGAATGCCGGCGCAACCATCCGCCGATGCCTGGAGTCGGTGCAATGGGCCGACGAAATCATCGTCGTCGACTCGGGAAGCACGGACGACACATTGCATATCGCGCAGGCTCTGCGCGCGAAAACCCACGTCACGGACGACTGGCCCGGGCCCGGCCCGCAGCGCAATCGCGCGATTGCACGCGCAACCGGAGAATGGATACTGGCCCTTGACGCGGACGAGTGGGTAACCGAGGCGTCGCGCCGCGAAATCGAGGCCGTCGTGCAATCACCTGGCGCCGTGGTGGCCTTTCGCATGCCGCGATCGTCGAGCTTCTGCGGGCGCTACATGCGCCACAGCGGCTGGTGGCCGGACTACGTGTCGCGTCTGTTCCGTCGCGGGCACGCGCAGTACGGCGGCGGCATCGTACACGACCACCTGGTGCCCGACGGGCCGGTCGGCAAGCTGCGCGAGCATCTCATGCACGAGGCCATCACTGATCTCGACATGATGCTCGTCAAGATGAACGGCTATTCCACGGCAGGCGCGATCATGGCGCACGATCGCGGCAGGCGCGCATCGCTGTGTACCGCGCTGCTGCACGGCGCCTGGGCCTTTTTCCGCACCTATGTGCTGCGGCTCGGGTTTCTCGACGGCCGCGAGGGATTGCTGCTTGCGATCGGCAATGCGGAGGGCACCTACTACCGCTACGTGAAACTCATGTTTCTCGGAGAGCGCAGGCCGTGAAGATCGCGGTTGTCGTCGCGGCCTATAACCGCCCCGATACTCTCGCCGCGCTGCTGGAAGGTTATCTGCAGCAGGCATCGGGCGATTTTGAGATCATCGTCGCAGACGACGGCTCGCAGGACACGGTTCGCGCCGTGGTGTCCGAATACGCCGCGCGCGCGCCGTTCCGGGTGACCCATCTGTGGCAGGAAAACCGCGGTTTCGGCGCATCCGTGATGCGCAATCGCGGGATCGCAGCGACCGATGCGGAATACATCGTGTTTACGGATCACGATTGCGTCCCGCCGCGCGATTTCCTGGCGCAGCACCGGCGGCTCGCGGAGCCGGGGTGGTTCCTGTCGGGCAATCGCGTGCTGTTGAGCGAAGGATTCACAAGGCGCGCCCTGGCGCAATGCCTGCCGTTGCACGATCGAAGCACGGGGCGCTGGTTTGGCTCCTGGTTGAAACGCGATATCAATCGCTGGCTGCCGTTGCTGCGGCTGCCGGACGGCGCGTTCCGCAAGCGTGCGCCTGACCGCTGGAAGGGCGTGAAAACCTGCAACCTCTCGGCGTGGCGCGAGGACCTGGTCGCAGTGAACGGATTCGACGAGTCCTTTGCGGGAAAATGGGGGCTCGAAGATTCCGATCTGGCGATTCGTCTCATCCACGCGGGAATCCGGCACAAGAGCGCCCGCTTCGCCGCTTCCGTGTTTCACCTGTGGCATCGCGAAGCGGACAAGCGCGGGTTCGACGACAATCAGCGGCTGCTGGACGAACTCATCGCTTCCGGCCGCAGGCGCGCGCGCGTCGGCGTCGATCGATATCTGTAATGAAGCCGCCCGCAAACATCCTGCTCGTGATTACGCGCCGGATCGGCGACGTGCTGCTCGCGACGCCGCTCATCGAGTCCATCGCCGAGGCCTGGACCGACACCGCGATTGACATGCTGGTGTTCAATGGAACCGGGAGCGTGGTACAGGCGCATCCGCGCGTACGCCGGGTCATCGCAGTACGCGAGCGACCCGGAGTTTTGCAACATGTTGTTTTTATTGCCGGTTTATGGAACCGGTACGACGCGGCCGTATCGCTGGTTCCGGGTGACCGTCCGACGCTTTACGCTTGGGCGGCCGGACGCTGGCGCGCCGGTTTGCTGATCGACGAAGCACAACAGCATTGGAAGCGTCGCCTGCTTGACCGGTGGGCGGATTTCGACGGGCTCAACACACACACGGTACGCACGCACCTCGCGCTTGCGGACATCCTGGGCATCGCGCCTCGCGCGAGAGTCGTGCCCGCGTGGCAACCGCGGCACGAGGCCGAACTTGCCGCCGCCGCGGGGTTCGACACCAGGCATACCGCGTTTGCCGTGCTGCATGTATTTCCGAAGTTCAGCTACAAAATGTGGCGCGCCGATGGCTGGGCTGCACTCGCGCAGCATCTCGCCGCGCGTGGCCTGCGTATCGTGCTGACCGGCGGCTCGGAGACGGAAGAGTTGCAGTACGTGCAGCGCATCGCTGCGGCCCTGCCCGCCGACACGGTCAATCTTGCCGGCAAAATCTCCCTGCCGGCGGCAAGCTGCCTTGCCGGCCGGTCGCGCATCTACGTCGGCCCGGACACCGCGATGACGCATATGGCCGCGGCACTCGGAGTCCCGGTACTGGCTCTTTTCGGTCCGACCAATGCGGTCAAATGGGGACCATGGCCCAAGGGGCACCCGGCATCCGAGAACCCCTGGCAGCGGTGCGGCACCCAGCACAGGGGCAACGTGATCCTGCTGCAGGGCACCGGCGCCTGCGTGCCCTGCCATCTGGAAGGCTGCGAGCGGCACATCAGCAGCTTGAGCGATTGCCTGCAGCAATTGTCCGCTGCGCGTGTAATTCATGCGGCGGAACGACTGCTGGATGCGCGGTACAATGCGCCGGCGTAGCGACAATCGCGCCACCACGGTATCAGTGGCGGCGCACGGTCATTGAAAACGCATACCCATCCATGAGCGCTTCCTCCGGCCTTGATGCCGTCTACGTGGTCAGCGTCCGCACCTCCGATGCGCGCCGCCGCAGCGTCAGCACGCAGCTCGCGCGATTCGGACTCGTCCCCGAGTTCATTGACGCGTGGGATACGGAAGACATTACACCGGAAATCGAGGCACAGACGTTCAAGGGTGATCTGAATATCCGCCAGAAGTCATGCGGCCTCAAACACCTTACGGCATTGCGCCGCATCGTCGCGCGCGGGCAACAACAGGCCCTCGTTCTCGAAGATGATGCGTTGCTCGCAGAAGGATTCGCGGACGGCGTCAGTGCCGCACTGTCCGAGTGGCCCCGGTTCCCGCAGCCCTCCGTCGTGTTTATCGGTTGCGGGGGCAACTTCTACACTCCGCACAGCATGCGCCGGCCCGGCCAGCGGCTCTACGCCGGGGCTCGCGGCCGGCTCGCAGACTCCTACATCATCGGCATGCCCGCCGCGCAAGCCCGGCTCGACTGGGTTTCGGTACATCGCGTCTCGAATCCGATAGACAATCAGTTCGAAATCATCGACCGCGATGCCGGCATCATGATGTTGTGGCTCGAAGACCCCGTCGTCGAACAAGGCAGCAAGACCGGCTTGTTCGACACCACCCTTGAGCCCGACTCACAATGGCCCACCTGGGTGCAGGCGTTCATATTCCGGTGGGAGAAGCTGCGCCGAAAATACCTGTATCAGCTGTGGCGCTGAGACTCCGGTCGCGCGGCACCAGGGCTCCCGGAAATCGGATACCAATTTGAATAATCCCGGAATCGCATTGCCCGCCGGCCCCGCATGGCGCGCCCGCTGTCTCGCGGTGAGCCGCGGAGCGGCCATCAGCGGCGCCTGCGCTGCAACCTTTTCCACTGCGCTGACGAGCCTCGCCTGCGCTGTCATGCTCGCGAGCTGGATGATGTCCGGCGAGGCGCTATCCACGCTGCGGGCGAGTCTCCGAAATCCGTTCGGAATCGCGTTGACCGCTTTTCTCGCGCTCGCTGCCATCGGCATGCTGTACGGTTCGGCGACGTGGGCGGAACGCTGGCACGACCTATGGGGCTGGCGCAAACTCGCGTTCGCACTGCTGTTGCTGGGTCTGTTCGCGCCCGAACAGTGGCAGCAGCGGTTTGTGGCGGCGTTTCTCGTGGTCGCCGCTATCGGCGTGACGATTTCCTTTCTCACCGTGCTTGGCGTCGTGCCGCCCAAGTCCAACCAGATCGCGGGCACGATTCAGGGCGTGGTGCTCCAGAACCACTCGGTCCAGGGCATGGTGTTCAGTCTGGCCATTCTGTGCGCGGCGCACTTTGCCCGCGGCGCCACAGGCCGGCTGCCATGGGTGCTCGGCGCAACCGCGCTCGCTTTCGCGATCAATATCATTTACGTCACGCCCGGCCGCAGCGGTTACGTGGCGCTCGCCATCGCCACCTTCGTGTCCGTCGTCATGATATGGGGCTGGCGCCGCATGCACGTTTCGGTGTTGATACTCGTCGTGTCCGGCCTGATCGCTTACGCAACAGCGCCCCAGTTTCGCGACCGGATAACGCAGGCAGTAAACGAAGTGGCCCATGCCGACCAGAGCGCCGAACTCACGTCGATGGGCGCACGCGTCGTGTTTTACAGAACCGCCGTGGAATTGATACTGGAGCGACCGCTGGTCGGCTATGGCACCGGCAGTTTCGGCAGGGAATATGCGAAAGTCGTAAGCGGACGCTACAACGACTGGCGTGCGACGCCGACCACCGACCCGCACAACCAGTACCTGTTTATTGCGATGCAATCGGGTGTTGTCGGACTGCTCGCGTTCTGCGCCATCCTCGTGACGGGATTCTGTGCGGCGCGCTTGAGTCCCTACGGATGGATCGCCGGCGGCGCGCTCGCGATCTGGTGTGTGACAAGCCTGTTCAGCTCGCATTTCCGCACGTTTTCGGAAGGTCACCTGATCGGACTGTTCCTGGGCGCACTGCTCGCGCCGCGCGGAAATGCGGCGAGCGGACAACCGCCGCCTCAGGACAAGTAGCGGCGCAGCGAGACCGACTTGCGGATGGCGAGCTGGTGCCCGACGTGCAAGAGGTCGTAATCGCCGCGATTGAGTCGCAGAAACAGGTTGATCGCCGGCGCCGGATTTCTCTTCCAACCGTAGCGCTCGAGCTTCCACAGGTAGTCGTCGAATACCACGACACCGCCTTCGCGCAGCAGCTGCCACGCCAGCACGGCGTCGACCAGGACATCGTCGGCAAAATGCGATCCGTCGACGAAAATGAAATCGAAACGCTCTTTTCCCTCCGCCGCCAGTTGCGCGAGCACGACGGACGACAGTCCCTTGCGCTTGGTCAGGCGGTCACGGAATGCGGACAGATTGAGATCAAACCGTTGTTCCAGCGTCGCAAGATCCGGGCGCTCCTGGTGCTCTATGCCGCCCTCCCAGGTATCCACAGCGGTAAGTTGCGCCTGCGGCAGGTAGCTCAGCAGAAACGTGGTCGACCGGCCTTCCCACGACCCGACTTCAAGCAACGCGGGCGCCCGGGCCGAAGCCTTCAGCGGCGCCAGCCAATCGACCCACAGCGCGATGCTGCCGTCGAACCAGGTGTTCGAGTAACGCCCGGATTCGGTGCATTTTTCGAAAGCGCGCCGCGCATCGTCTGTCCGCTCGCTCCGCTCGCGATCGGCAAACACGCGGCGCCATGCGCGGTTCGCGCGACCGCAAAGATACGTGGCCAGCACTGCCGCCGGAACATGGCTTCGAAGCAGCAGGTTAATCGATCGGTACGACATCCGGCACCATCTTCAAGTCACGATCTTCCGCCGGTTGCCGGCGCGCCATGGACGGATTCATTCCTGAACTGGATCTGATAGAGCTTTGCGTAGGCACCCTCGCGATCCAGAAGTTCGCGGTGCGTGCCCGTTTCCACGACGCGGCCGGCATCGAGAACGATGATACGGTCGGCCCGTTCGATCGTAGACAATCGGTGGGCAATGACGATCGTGGTGCGGTTGCGCATGAGCGCCTCCAGCGCCGCCTGAACGTGGCGTTCGGATTCCGCGTCGAGCGCCGAGGTCGCCTCATCGAGCACCAGGACGGGTGCGTTTTTGAGCAGAGCACGCGCGATGGCCAGGCGCTGCCGTTGTCCCCCGGAAAGCTTCACGCCGTTCTCGCCGATCTTCGTGCCGAGACCTTCGGGCATTTGTTGTATGAACTCCATCGCATGCGCAGCTTCCGCGGCAGCGGCGATTTCTTCCGGCGACGCCTTGTCCGCCAGGCCGTAGGCAATATTGGCGGCAAGCGTGTCGTTGAACAGCACGATGTCCTGGCTGACCAGCGCGATATTGCCGCGCAGGCTTGCAAGCTGTAACGTGCCGAGGTCGTGACCGTCGAGCAGGATACGGCCTCGCGTGGGCCGGTAAAAGCGCGGCACCAGATTTGCCAATGTGGTTTTCCCGGCGCCGGATGCGCCGACCAGAGCCACCGTTTCTCCGGGTGCGATATCCAGGTCGACTGCGACCAGCGCCGGAACCGCACTGCCGTCGTACGAAAACGACACGTCCTCGAAACGCAGTGCGCCTCGCGCGCGCCCCAGCGTCATCGTGCCCGGATCTGCCTCCCCTTCGTGGTCGATGAGTGCAAACACGGACTCCGCCGCGGCGAGGCCGCGTTGCAACGGCTCGTTGACATTCGTGATGCGCTTCAACGGCGCCGTCAACATCAGCATTGCCGCGATGAAGGACACGAATGCGCCGACCGTGACCGCGTCGCCGTGGGTCTGTCGCGTCGCGAGGTAGACGATCACGGCGAGGGCCGCGGCGGCGATAAACTGCACCAGTGGAACGCTCGCCGCGGCTGCCGCCACCTGCTTCATCAGAAATCGGCGCACGTTGTTGGCTTCAGCATCGAAGCGCGCGGCCTCGTACTGTTGTCCGCCGAACAGCTTGACCACTTTGTGGCCGTCGATGGCTTCGTGCAGCACCTGGGTCATGTCGCCCATGCTGCGCTGCACGTCCCGGCTCGAGTTGCGCAGTCGGATGCTGATCGCCCGGACGATGCCGATGATGACCGGCGCCATCACGACTGCGAGCAGCGTGAGTTTCCAGTTGAGCCACAGCATCCAGCTCACGAGGCCGATAATGACGAGCGTATCCTTGAAAATGGCGGTCAATACACTCGTTCCGGCTGAAGCGACCTGCGTTACGTCATAGGTAAGTTTCGACACGAGATGGCCGGACGGCTGATTCTCGTAGTACGTGGCGGGCAGTTCGAGCAGCTTGCGGAACATCAGGTTGCGCAAGTCCATGACGACACGGCTGCCGATCCAGCCGATGGCGTACTGCGCCACATACTCGGCGACGCCCCGGACCATGAACAGCCCGAGTATGATGGCCGGCGTCCACAGAATCACGGTGTTGTCGCGCGCAACAAACACACCGTCGAGCAGAGGTTTCAGAAGGGCAGGAAGCGCCGGTTCGGTTGCGGCCACCACGACGGTGGCGAATATGCCGAGCCCGAACACGCGCCAGTACGGCGCAACGTGCCGAAGCAGGCGCGCGTAAAGCGCTTTGCTGGACATCGGCGAACGATACCAAAGTTCCGAACAAAAAGAAAAACCGGGCGCCGTGCACGGCTTTCCCCGGAAGATTCCGGCATTCAGAACGCGCGGCGCACGGTCGCGTGGATGCTGCGTTTCGGCGCCGGGAACACCCGGATGAGTCCCAGCGCGTTGACGCCGCCCTGCGTGTAGTAGCTCCTGTCGAACAGGTTGAGCACGGTTGCGTCAAACATCCAGTCGCCGGATTCATGCGCAATCTTGACGTCCGCTGTCGTGTACGCCGGAATGTCCTGCGCGAGCAGGTTGGTCTCGTCGTTGGCCAGTCGCTGCGCGCCCACAAATCGCACGGTGGCGCCCAACCGGGTCTTGTCACGCACGCGCCAGGACAGTCCGGTGCTCACAGTGTTTCGCGGCACCAGCGGCACCGCGTTGCCCGCGAGGCTTGCGCCGCCATAAACGCCGCTGCGAAAGCGGGCGAGCACGTGCGCGTAGTTCACGAACAGCTCCAGATCCGGAGTGGTGCGCCAGCGCGTTTCGAGTTCCGCGCCCTCGCGTCGCGTCGGAGCGAGATTGACGTTGTCGAACAGGACCGGGTTGAATGCAATTTCGTTCTCCAGATCAATGCGATAGGCCGCGAGCCGCACCCGTGCCGCCGGCGCGCGATATTCCAGCCCGACTTCCCGGTCGCGCGAGGTTTGCGGTTCCAGCAGCGCCGGACTCGAGAAATTCGTTTCTTCGACTGACGGCAGGCGGAAGCTGCGCCCGGTCTTGCCGGTGAACGCCAGCGCGGGAATCACTTCGTAGCGCACGGCCAGTTCCGAGGCGGTCAGTGAATAGCGTTTGCGAATCGGCATGGGCGCGGTCGCCGGATCGTCAAGGGCGTTCTCGGCGTGCTGCGCGCGCGCCCCGATTGTCGCGAACCAGCCGCCGCCGAAAGCGGCGTGATGCTGAAGGTAGATTGCGCGCTTGTCCTGCCGTGCCTTGCTGCGTCCCGAAAAGAACGAACCCGTGACGTCTCGGTCTAGGCGCCCTTCCTCAACATCGAGGCCCGCGACCAGTGATTGCGCGAGTCCGCCCAGCGTGTAGGGAAGTTTCGCGCGCGGCGCGAAAGCAATGCCGTCTGTACCGTTGTTCACGTCGGCCCCGAACGCCGCGAAGTGCGCGCGCGTGTCCTGCTTGCGGTAAGCAAGGTTGGCAGCCAGTTCGAACGGGCCGGCAAACAGCACGCCTCCGACATCCGCGCGCACGCCCTCGCGTGCGCTGAAGTCGTTCGGCGTGCTGGTGCCGCGCCGGTTGACTGCGAGTTCCGCGAGCGTCAACTGGCCGGGATTGCGCAGATCCTGATCGTCGGTGGCAAGTTTCACGTACGCGTGGCTGCCCGCACCCAGCGTGCGCATGTCCAAGAGCACGTTGCGCTGCTCGATGCGGTTGTTTTCCCGGTAGTTGTCCGACCGGCGATCCGTTACGTGAAGGCGCAACCCTATGCGCTCGCCGGCGACGGTGAGTCCCCCGTGAAGGTCGGTCGTCCGGTAACTGCCCAGGCCGACGTGCGCTTCGGCCTGTTTCTCGCCGGCACGGGGACGTCGCGTCACGATATTGATTACGCCGCCGGTTGCGCCGCCACCATACAGGACGGCACCGCTGCCGCGCAGAATCTCGATGCGCTCCACCGCCAAGAGCGGAATCGAAGACCACTTGACCGGACCGGTATCGATCTCGTTGAAACGCTGTCCATCGATCAACACCGCGGTATTGAGGTCGCCGGTCTGGCCGAAGCCGCGCATGTCGATCTGAAGGTCGGGGCTGCCCGTGCTGTCGCGGGACTGGATGCCCGCCTGAAGAGACAACAACTCGATCACACTGCGCGCGGTGCTGCGCTCGATGGCTGCGCGGTCGATCACGGTCACGCCGGATTCGCTGCTTGGCTGCTCGAAGCGTGTCGCGATGACGACGACGGGCTCGGTCCGGGTTATCGATACTTCGGCGGCATGACTCGCGCACGCGCAAGCCGCCAATAGGGCAACAATCCACTTCACTGTGTTCACGTTTCGTCCTCGTTCAATGCGCGCCCGCCGCGCGCCGATTGCATTACGCAGGCCCGCTGCGAAAAGAGGATAGAAAACCGTGACCGACCGGCCCGCCGCCCATCCGCAGCATGTCCGCACCCGGATCTCCACGCGTATGGAGACCGCCGGTTTCGGGCCGGTATACGGGCTCGTGAACATGGCTCGTGCCGCCTTCCCGGGCATGGTTATACCCAGTGGCTGAATGGCATTCGCTGCGGTTTTGCAACCGCGTTCACTTACCGTTGCGGGGGCAGCACAGGTGTTGCACCTGTTTCCCGTTTAACCCGCGCGTTGGCACTGCGCAGGGCACCCGAAACCGCCTGGGTACGCGCATCCGTTACGCGAACGCGCAATCACCCTGGCAAACGCATTGTATCGCGACGGATTCAGCAAAGCGACCGCTCACTGCGGAAACTCCTGGCAAAAGGCCTTGCAGATCAGGCTGTTATCAGTTCAACAGCGCGCCTCAAGCGCCGGCATCGCACATGGATTCCAGGGCCGGCTCTGCCGGCTTCCATATGTGCCAAATCACATTCAAAGTTACGTGTTATTGGTTGACTTAAATGATTTTTTTCGCCTATAGTGTGCGGATGGAAGCGGAACTGAAATCGCTCGAGGACAAGATCAATCAGTTCGTCGAGCACACCCACCGACTGCGTGCGGACAACCAGCAACTGCGCCAGCAACTCGCTTCTGCGTTGAACGCCAACAAGCAGTTGGAGGAGAAAATCGGCAGCGCAACCGGACGGCTCGAAAACCTGCTTCAACAGATTCCCGACGACGCCGCATGAGCGCCGAACCCAAGGGTCTGCAGATCAACATCATGGGGCGCGACTTTCGCGTCGCCTGCCCGGAGAACGAGCAGAAGGGCCTGCTGGAAGCCGTCGATTACCTGAACCGGAAAATGCAGGAGATCCGGGACCACGGCAAGATCATCGGGCTCGAGCGCATCGCGATCATGGCGGCGCTCAACGTCGCGCACGAATTGCTGACCACCAAGGTTGGCGGCAACTTTGACATCGCGGAAGTAAAGCGTAGAATCGGTCACATGGAAACGGCGCTCGATCAGGCGATGTCGGAACAGAACAAACTGTTCTGAAATTGCCGGCGCGGGACGGCCGTTCAGTGTTTCCCCTGCGGTGTTCGTCAAGGTCTTTAATTCTTTGAACCGATAAGTCAGTACAGGTTGCCGACTCAAGCAGCGCCGGTGTGCGCGTCCCACGCGGAAGCGCCTGAAGGGCTCGGAAGGCGACCACCTTGGACCCTTTGGTTCAAGATGCGGGCCTGGCGGCACAGGTGGGGGATCTTCTCAGCGGAAAAGAATGCGGCCCAGCCGCATTTTTTTTGGTGCTCTCGGCGGGTGGAGACATGCGTTACTGGTTGATGAAATCGGAGCCCGAAACCTATTCCATCGACGCGCTCGCGCGCGACAGGCGCACGCCGTGGACCGGAATACGCAACTACCAGGCGCGCAACTTCATGCGTGACCAGATGACGGTGGGCGACCCGGTGCTGTTTTACCACTCCAACTGCGACGAGCCCGGCATCGTGGGCATCGCCGAAGTGTGCCACTCCGCCTACCCGGACGAAACGCAGTTCGACCGCAAGAGCCGGTACTTCGACCCCGCGGCCACGCGCGAGAATCCGCGCTGGCTGCATGTCGAAATCCGGTTCGTGAAGAAAACGCGCTTGATGCCGCTGTCGGAAATGCGCGGGCACAAGCCCTTGCGCAACATGCTCGTGCTCGCGCGCGGCAACCGGTTGTCGATCACGCCGGTCGATCCGGCGCACTGGCAGCACATCATGAAGCACCTGTAACCGGAGATCCTTCATGGCCCGGCCCTTCCAGACCATCGACACCCACACGCACTACTTCCCGCAGACGTACATCGACCTCATCGCCCGGCACGGCAAGCGCTGCGGCACCACGGTCACGGTCGATGACAAGGGGGTGACGTTCATCCAGGTCGGACTGCTGCTGCGCACGGGACCCATCACGCGCACGTTCATCGACATCGACGAGCGCCTGCGGATCATGGACCGCCAGGGCGTGGGCATGCATGCGCTGTCGCTGACCCAGCCGATGGTCTACTGGGCCGATGATGACCTGGGGGCGCAGCTTTGCGTGGCCTTCAACGACGCCGTCAGCACTGCGCATGTCGCTCATCCGGAACGGCTGATCGGATTCGCGTGTCTGCCGTTCCAGAATCCACAGCTCGCGCTGGCGGAACTGGAGCGCGCGGCGAAGCTGCCCGGCATACGCGGCGTTTACATGGCGACCGCGGTGCGCGACCGCGAGTTGTCCGACCGGAGCTTTTTCCCGGTCTACGAGCGTTGCGAGGCACTCGGATTGCCGATTTTTCTGCACCCGATGATGATCAACAACGAGCGCCTGAAGCAGTTCTATCTCATCAATCTGTGCGGAAATCCGTTCGACACCGCGATCGCCGCATCGCACCTCATTTACGGCGGCGTGCTCGACGCGTTTCCGAAGCTGGAGATCAGCCTGCCGCATGCGGGCGGCGTGCTGCCGATATTGCGCGGCCGGCTCGACCGCGGATTCCACACGCGCGCAGAATGCAAGACAATCGCGAAGCCGCCGAGCACGTACCTCAAGCGCTTCACCTACGACACGATCAGCTACAACGAGGACATCCTGGACGATCTCGTGAAGCTCGTCGGCGCGGATCGCATCATGATCGGCAGCGACTACTGCTTCGACATCGCGTACGAGGAGCCGGTGAAGTTTCTGAACGGCGTCAGTTCGCTGAGCAGCGCCGCGAAGCAGCAGATACTCTGGGACAACGCAGCGAAGCTCTTGAAGCTCTGAGGAGTTGGCATCGTGAAACTCTACATGTTCGAACGCTCCGGCAACGCCTACAAGGTGCGCCTGCTGTTGTCCATGCTCGGCGTGCCGTACGACAAGGTGCTCATGGACATCGCGGCGGGCGAACACAAGCGTGCGTCATTTCTGGCGATCAACCCGCGCGGCCTGGTGCCGGTGCTCGAGGACGAGGGCCGGATATTCTGGGAGTCCACCGGCGCGATGGTGTATCTCGCGCGCAAGCACGGCGGCGAGCAATGGCTGCCCACGGACGCGGTCGGGCTCGCCACCGTCATGCAATGGATGGCGTTTGCGCAGAACGAAGTACTGTACGGGCTGCAGTGGGCACGCGCGGTCGCGCTGAAACTGAAGTCCGGGGACATCGAAGAGTATCGCGGGTACGGCCGCGCGGGCCTGGCACTACTCGAACAACACTTCGCGCGGGAAAGATGGCTTGCGCTCGACCGGCCGACGATTGCCGATGTGGCATGCTACCCCTACGTCGCGCTGGCCCCCGAAGGTGGCATCGCGCTCGACGGCTCACCGCGCGTCGTGGAATGGTTGCGGCGCTTCGAGGCCTTGCCCGGGTGGATCAAGCGCCTGTGACGCGGCGCGACGCCTATTGCACGTTGATCCCCGCAGCCTTGATGACCCGGGCCCATAATGCGTGTTCCTGACTGATCAGGTCCGCGAACGCCTGCGGCGTCCCCGTCACGACCTCCGTTACGATCTTGGCCAGCGTCTGCCGCGTGTCGGCTGAATCCATGGCCTTGACGGTTGCCTGCTGCAGCATATTGACAACCGGCTGCGGCGTGCCGCGCGGTGCAAGCAGGCCGTACCACCCGCCGGTCTTGAACTCGTAGCCGGATTCCTGAATCGTCGGAATTTCGGGGAAAAGTGCCGCGCGCTTCTCGCCGCCCACGGCGATCGCGCGCACCTTGTTGCTCGTCATGTGCGATGCCGCAGCCGAAAGCCCGTTGAACATCATATCCACTTCGCCGGCCATGAGCGCAGTCATCGCGGGCGCCGCGCCGCCGTACGGCACGTGCACGATGTTTACGCCGGCAGCGACCTTGAACAATTCGCCGGCCATGTGAATGCCCACGCCCACGCCGCCGGAGCCGAAGTTCATTTTCCCCGGTCGTGCCTTGGCAAGCGCCACCAGTTCCTTCACGTTTCTGGCGGGAACGCTCGGATGCGTGAGCAGCACGTACGGCGCCACCGCAACCTGAGTGATGGGCTGAAGGTCGCGTGACACCTGGTACGGCGTCTTGGCGTTGAGGTTCGGCACGATCGCGAGCGGCCCCGAGAATCCGCAGAGCAGCGTATAGCCGTCGGGCGCGCTGCGAACAACTATGTCGGTGCCGATCAGCCCGGCAGCGCCTACGCGATTTTCGACCACGACCTGTTGACCGAGCACTTCTCCAAGGCGCTGAGCCACCACCCTGCAAACGACATCCACGGGCCCTCCGGCCCCGGAAGGCGCAACGAGGCGAATCGATCGAACAGGATAATTTTGCGCGGCGCTTTCCGGGATCCCGGCGGGGCTGACAAGCGACAACACGACGGACCATACCGCGGCAAAGACTCGAAATGCCATGCTTGCTCCTTATCGTCGTCGAATCAATATATTATCGCGATACATGATACGCGAGGAACTCGCGCGGGGAGTCACCGATGCAACTCGGAATGATAGGACTGGGGCGCATGGGCGCCAACATGGTGCGCCGGCTCGCGGCGGGAGGGCATCGCTGCGTGGCGTTCGACCGATCGGCCGACGCGGTCGCGGGATTGAAGCTCGACAACGTGACCGGCGCGGCAAGCATGCAGGAGCTGGCCAGGCGGCTCGAATCGCCCCGCGCGATCTGGCTCATGGTTCCGGCCGGTGTGGTGGACGAAACAATCGATGCGCTGGTGCCGCACCTGGGCACGGGGGACATCCTGATCGACGGCGGCAACTCGCACTACGTCGACGACTTGCGGCGCGCGAAAGCGCTCGCCGCCAAGGGCATACGCTACGTTGATGTCGGCACCAGCGGCGGTGTCTGGGGCCTCGAACGCGGTTATTGCATGATGATTGGTGGCGATGCAGCGACGGTTCGTCACCTCGATGCCATATTCGCGACGCTTTCTCCGGGTCGGGGCGAAATCCCGCGCACGCCGGGACGCGCCGGCACCGGCGGCGCCGTGGAGGCGGGTTACCTGCACTGCGGCCCAAATGGCGCCGGACATTTTGTCAAGATGATTCACAATGGGATCGAGTACGGCGTCATGGCCGCGTATGCGGAAGGATTCGGCATACTGCAGGCGGCAAATGCGGGCTTGATCTCGCACGCGGCCGATGCGGAAACCACGCCGCTGTCTCATCCGGAGCACTATCAGTACGATTTCAACGTCGCGGACATCGCCGAAGTGTGGCGTCGCGGCAGCGTGATCAGTTCCTGGCTGCTGGATCTCACTGCTGCCGCGCTGCACAAGGACCCGGGGCTGACCGGATTTGCCGGGCGCGTCTCGGACTCGGGCGAAGGGCGCTGGACGATCAAGGCGGGCATCGACGAGGGCGTGCCGACGCCGGTCCTCGCTGCTGCACTGTTCGGGCGGTTCAGCTCACGTGGAAACGCGGAGTTTCAGAACAAGGTCTTGTCGGCGATGCGGCATGCTTTCGGCGGGCATCTGGAGAAACGCTCGGATGGCTGATGCGCCCGAAATGCGCATCGGTAATCCGGTGTGGGATACGCAGGTCCATCCCGACGCTGAAACAGTTGCGCGTGCGGCGGCGAGGCGCATCGCCGAGGCGGCAAGAACAGCCGCACGGAATCGTGGCCGTTTCGTGCTGGGTGTCAGTGGCGGCCGCACGCCCTGGATCATGCTGCGCGTGCTCGCGGCAGAAGACTTGCCGTGGAATGCCGTACATGTGGTCCAGGTGGACGAGCGCCTGGCACCCGACCGGCATCCGGATCGAAATCTGACGCAACTTCAGCAGAGTTTTCTGGATCGCGCGCCCGTCCCGCCCGACAACGTGCACGCCATGCCGGTGACGGCTGCCGATCCCGTCGCGGCGGCGGCACTGTACGCGACAACGCTCGCGGAAATCGCGGGATCTCCCCCGGTGCTGGATCTGGTTCAATTGGGGTTGGGGGCCGACGGACACACAGCTTCTTTGGTTCCCGGTGATCCGGTCCTGGATATGACCGGATCGGACGTCGCCGTCACCGGCCTGTACCAGGGAACGCGGCGCATGACCCTCACCTTTCCCGCGCTCAATCGCGCCCGTCAGGTCATGTTCGTAATTACCGGCGCCGACAAGGCGGCTGCGGTGAAACGCCTGTTGCAGCGCGACCCGTCCATTCCTGCAAGCCGGATTCGCTGCCCGGTGCAAGTATTCGTGGACGAGGCAGCGCTTGCCGGCGTTTGATAACTGAAACCGGCAGTCGGCGCTCCTCCCGTCATTTTTCGGCGCCGATTTGTTGCCGGATCCTGTCGAACAGCGGCCGCGGCAATCCGGGCGCCCGCCGAACGTCGCAGTACGCCGCATGTTCACCCCGCGCTTCGCGCTCGCAGTCGCAATAGCCGGCGGTGCGTTTCACCTGCAGAAACCACGCCGGAATGTTCTCCCGCGCGAAGCGCGCAAATTCATCCTCGACCTCTTCCTGCCGCATGCCAGCCACCATCATGGCGAGAAGGGCCTCCGGCAACAGCAACGCCGCGAACGCCTCCGGCGGAACGCCCAGGGCAGCGCATTGAGCCCGCGCCTCGGACAATATGCGCGTTGCATCGGATACCACCTCGGGCGAACAGCCCGGCACCTCCACGTCCGCGCTCATTTTGCGGCCCTCCCGGGGACCAGCCTTCCCCAACCCGGTTCGCCGATGACTTTTCCATCCCGCATGACGATGCGGCCCCGCACGACCGTCATCACCGGCCGGCCATGGTACTGGAGGCCCGAATAAGGCGACCAACCTACCTTCGTGTACACGTCCTTGTCGGACAGCGTTCCACGCGCATCGAGGTCGAGCACCGTGATATCCGCGTCCGAATCGACCTGAATGATGCCCTTGCGCGGCCACACGCCCATGACTTTGGCCGGATTCTCCGCACACAGGCGAACCAGCGTTTCCAGACTCATGCGCCCGGCGCTCACGTGCGTCATCAGCGCCGTGATGTAGTGCTCCACCTGTGGATTGCCGAACGGGATGCTCCAGGCGTCTTTCCAACCCGGCTCCATCTCTTCCTTAGTGTGCGGCGCGTGATCCGTCCCGTACACATCCACCCAGCCGCGGTTCGCGCAGTCCAGCAGCATCTGCTGGCCGGCCGGAGTCATGGCATACGGCACGCATAGCGGCCCTTTCCTGTCGAGGTCCTCGAAGCTGGTGAACATGTACTTCGGGTTGACCTCCATGGTCACCGGCACGCCCTCCTCTTTGGCGTGCTGAATCGCGCGTATGCCCGGCTCCGAACGCAGATGAAGAATGTGAGTGCGCGTGCCCGAGGCGCGCGCCATTTCGATCAAAGTGACGATTGCCGTATGATCGGAAACGTAATTTTCCCCGAAATACGCATTCATGAAATCGCGCGGGGCAAGCGTCCCGGCGGCCCAGCGCTTGCGGGATTCGTGTTCGAATATCTGCTGATTCGTGGGGTGAACCGCGCAGTAGCCGCCTTCGGCGCCCACGACTTTCAGCGTGTCGTACAGCACGCCATGATCGCCCGTGAAAAGCTCGGGGTCGTGCGGATAGTGCGACTTGGGGTCGCAGACCATGAACACCTTGATGCCGATGGCGCCCGCCCGCAGCATGCCGGGAATTTCCGCGTGGTTCGTCGATCCGCCGTAAAGCGCATAGTCGACAACGGCTTTCGACCGTATGGCGTCGAGCTTGTCACGAAACCGCGCGGCTGTCGTCAGCGCCGGCTTGTTGTTCGGCATGTCCGCCACGCACGTGACACCGCCAGCTGCCGCCGCGCGCGAGCCGGTCAGAAAATCTTCCTTATAGGTGAGTCCCGGATCCCGAAAATGAACGTGCGAGTCGATGAATCCGGGAACCAGCAACTTCCCGGAAACGTCGACCGTTTCGGCGGCCGGTGGTGTCCAGTGAGCGGAGGAAATGAACGCGATTCTTCCATTCTCCACCCCCAGCGTTGCGTGGATTCTGCCCGCAGGGGTCAGTATTTCTCCACCGGTAAACAACATGTCGATTTTCGCCATGAGGCTGTTCCTTTTCCCGTTTCCCGAATTGCGATCGCTTATTCCGCCGTGATGTTTGCTTTTTTGCCCAGATCCGTGAAGCGCGCGATTTCGGCGGAGATAAATGCGCGGTACCGCGCCGCGTTCATGAAATCGATGTCGGCGCCAGAGAGTGCGAATTGCCTGGTGTACTCGGGTTCCTCCGCCAATGCTTTCATCGCTTCATCGAGCAGCGCCACGATCTTCCTCGATGTGCGCTTTGGCGCGAGAAGCCCGGTCGAACTGCCGAGCACGAATCGCGGCATGCCGACTTCCGCCGTCGTGGGATATTCCGGCGCGGTTGATGCCCGTTTGTCGCTCATGACGACGATCCCGCGCAGTTTCCCGCTGCGCGTGAGCGGCAGGGCGGACGGCAGATTGACGAATATCACGTCGGCCTCTCCCGCCATGACGCCGACGAGCGAGACGCCCGCGCCACGGTACGGCACATGCTGCATGTCGATGCCGGCGATCGAGCCCAGCAAGGCGCCCGCGACATGGCCCGAGGAGCCCACCCCGCCGGACGCGTATCGTACCCGACCGGGATTCGACTTCGCATGGTCGATCAGATCTTTCAGCGTGCCGAACCGGGAGCCTGCCGGAACGACCATGAGGTTGGGGACCGTCACGATATTCGCGATCGTCTCGAAGTCCCCGAGCACGTCGTAGGGAAGTTTTTTCGTGAGTCCCGGGAGCATCATGATGGGTCCCGATGCACCGACGAGCAGCGTATAGCCATCGGCTTGCGCTTTCGCCACGATGTCCGTTCCGATCAAGCCGCCGGCGCCGCCGCGATTGTCGATGATGAAGTTCTGCCCCAATCGCTTTCCCAGTCCTTGCGCGATCAACCGGCCCACCAGATCGGTGGTCCCGCCGGGCGGGAACGGCGCGACAACGCGCACCGTCTTGGACGGATATGCCGGTGATTGCGCGTGCGCAGCGGGCGGCGCGGCTCCAGCCGAGACTATCAGGGTCGCAAGCGCGGTCGCGCTGAGCAAGCGGATTCGGCGAACCGGGTTGGGGCTGCCGGCGACTCGGGCAACACCGCACCGGAGGAATTGCGAACACGATGTGAGCATGGCGATACCCTCCTTCGGCGAAGTTGCATTCATGCGACCTGGCGCGCTCGCGACGACACCTCGGCGCGGCGCACAGCCTGGACAAACGCCTGCAATACCGGGGAAGGATTGTCGGCGTTCCAGGCAGCCACCAAGCGGAGACGGCACGCCGGCGACGGCGACGACAATCTCCGGAACACGGCGCGCGACGAAAAGTGCGTGCGCGCCCAGCCCGGCACGATCGAAATCCCGAGCCCGGTTTCCACCAGCCGGACGATGGACTGCATCTGGCTCGCTTCCTGCGCGACTCGCGGTGCGTAGCCCGCCCCCAGGCACAGATTCTCGACCTGGATTCGGAAACTGAAACGCTCGATACCCGGCACGGCCGGGAATGGCGGCAGAACAAATGCCGCGTCGCGCAGATCCCGTGGCGACAACGTCTTGCGTGCAGCGAGCGCATGCTTCGCGGGCAACACCACGGTCAGGCGGTCCTCGCGCAATGTCACGGTCTTCAGGCCGGGTGTCGCGTAGCGGTCGGGAAGTCGCAGAAAACCGATGTCCAGGCTGCCGTTGAGTATGCGCCTCGCCTGCTCGGACGACGGCACTTCATGCAGCCCGATCACGACTCCCGGGTGGGTCGCGCGAAAATTTCGCAGCACCGCTGGCGCGACGTCGTAGGCCCAGGGCACCGACAGCGCCACGGAAAGTTTGCCGGCGAACCCCTGCGCGGTGCGCCGGGTCGACTGGATCGCGGCATCGAGCGCGGCCATGACGGTCCTCGACCCTTCGAGCAGCGCCTTTCCGGCCTCGGTCAACTGTACGGAACGGCTCGTGCGATCGAATAACCGGACGTTCAGCTCCTCTTCGAGCCTTCGCACGGCGAAGCTCAACGGCGGTTGCGTCATCTGCAGGCGTTCAGCCGCGCGCCGGAAGCTTCTGGCCTCGGCCACGGCAGCGAACTGGGTCAGTTGTCGCAAGTCCACGAACAATACTTGCCATGTATCAATCGAGATGGATTATTATACTGGACGTATAGCTTGGCGGGGCAGACGTCTGCGACCCACCACGGCAGCCGCGCCGGGCGGCCGCCCGTCGTCGCACGGTTGCCGGGAGGTCGGGTGATGCACCATCACAACTGTTTTTTGCGGCTGCTGATTGCGCTGGTTGCCGCCGGCGGTAGCGGCGTGGCGCTCGCGCAGCGCGAGGAACCGTTCCCGAGAAAGCCGCTGCGCATCGTCGTCGTGCATGCGCCGGGCGGAATCGCCGATCTTGTCGGACGTGTCGTCGGACAGAAATTGAGCGAACGACTGGGCCAGCCGGTCGTCGTCGAACATCGGACGGGGGCGGCCGGTGCGGTAGGTTCGGAATACGTCGCAAGGGCGCAGGCGGACGGATATACGTTGATGGTCGGGACCGTCGGTACCCATGCGATCAACGCGTCCCTTTATCGGAAGTTGCGCTACGACAATCTGAAGGATTTTGCGCCACTGTCGCTCGCGACCTCGCAGCCGCTGATGCTGGTGGCCCACCCCAGCGTGACGGCAGCGACGGTTCCGGAATTGGTTCAAATGCTCAAGACCCACCCGGGCAAGTACTCGTACGGCTCGGCGGGCGGCGCGGGCACCTCGAGCCACCTTGCGGCGGAGCTGCTTAAAATGAAAACCGGAGCATCGATGCTGCACGTACCGTACAAGGGCAGCGGTCCGATGATCATTGACCTCGTGGGCGGACACGTGCACGTAGCATTCGACAACATGCCAACCGCGCACGCGCAGGCAAAGATCGGAAAGCTGCGCGCGATCGCAGTCACCGGCGCGCAGCGCTCTCCCATCGTGCCGGAGTTGCCGACGGTGGGCGAAACGGTTCCCGGCTTCCAGGTGACGTCGTGGCAGGGATTCTTCGCTCCAGCCGGAACGCCGGCGATCATCCTCGACAGGCTGTCCGGTGAAATCCGGGGCATCATGCGCCAGCCGGATGTTGCGACGCGCATGCTGGACATCGGTGTGACGCCCGTCGGCAGCAGCAGGTCGGAGTTCGGCGCGTTCGTGCGCGAGGAAACTGTGCGCTGGGCTGAAGTGGTCAAGGCTTCAGGAGCGCGGGCCGATGACTGACACCGCCCTGCGCCGTATCGATTCCTTTCCCAAGAACCGACCGTAACCGCGCCGACATGTCGACCCACCCCGTCACATTCAGCATCCGTCTGCCCAACTCCGGGCCCTATACCACGCGCCCTGCGGTGGAGGCTGTCGCAGTTCTCGCGGACCAGCTGGGTTTCGAGGCCCTGACCGTCCACGACCATATCCCGCGCAGCCGCAAACAGAACCGGCATTTCTCCGCAGGCAGCGTGGACATGGTCCGGGACGATCAGGATCCCGTGCTGTACGAGGCGATGACGGTGCTCACCTATGCCGCTGCGTTGACCCGGCGCATTCGCTTGTTTCCGACCGGCATCACGTTGCCGACCCGCGATCCGCGTCTGCTCGCCAAGCAGGCGGCAACGCTGCACGAACTCTCCGGCGGGCGCTTCATGCTGGGCGTGACCATCGGCGCGTCGGCAGATGAGTTCGATGTCATGCAGGTGCCGTTCAACGAGCGCGGCAAACGCACCGACGAGTACCTCGAGGTCATTCGGCGCATATTCGACGCGACGCCCCTTACGACCCACGAGGGCCGCACGATACGGTTTCAAAACGGCGAGTTTTATCCCAAGCCGCGCGCGCTGCCGATCTGGATCTGCGGCAAGGTCGAGGCCGCCATGCGCAGAGTCGCGGTTTACGGCGAAGGGTTCCTCCCAGCGGGTTTCACGCTGGACGTATACCGGGAAAAGCTGCCCCAGCTCGACCAGCAACTGGCGCTCGTCGGCCGGTCCCGCCGCGACGTCGTCTGCGGCCTCGAGCTATTCGTGCTGATACGCGGCGATGCCGGCGAGGCGACCCGGGATGCCGAATCGACGCTCATGTACTGGTACAAGGACATGCAGAAGGGGCTCGACTGCAATTTCATCGGCACACCTGCGATGGTCGTACGGCAAATGAAGCGTTACGTGGACATCGGCGTGACGCACTTCGAGCTCAAATTCATCGCGAAAAGTCTTGAAGATCAGCTGGCGATGATGCGCCTCATCGCGGCGGAAGTCGTGCCGGCATTCACCAACCAATCCGGGAGAACTGAATAATGGAACGCGACAACGCCGCGGACCTCGCCGCAGTGCGGCAGTACAGCATGACGTATTACGGCGAGGTGCTTGAATCCTACGAACGCCTGGCCCGCTACCGTCCGGAAGTGCTCGTCGACTGGATACAGCTGCGCCGGACGATCTTTGAGTCGAACGACTCGAAAGGCCTGAGTCTGAAAGACCTCGAGCTCATCTCCACGGCCGTTGAAATCATCGCGCACAAGCCGAATCCCGACCGCCACGCGAAGCTCGCGATCGAGGCGGGCGCCACCGTGCAGCAGGTGGCGGACGTCGTGAGCCTCTGCATATTGCTGGGCGGCATGATGACGTACATCGTGTCGGGGCAGCGCGCCTTGAAGGCCGCGGAGGATCGCGCGCGGGAACTCGGCCAGGTCTGATGCGCCCCGGATACGCCGCATGATCAAACTGGGATACAAGGCGTCCGCCGAACAGTTCGGACCGGCGGAGTTGTTGCGCTACGCGTGCATCGCCGAAGAGTGCGGCTTCGATTCTGTTTTCACGAGCGATCATTTTCAGCCGTGGCGGCATACCGGCGGGCATGCGCCGTCGTGCATCGCCTGGCTGGGCGCGGCGGCGGCACGGACCTCGCGCGTCATGCTCGGCACGAGCGTGCTGACGCCCACGATGCGCTATCACCCCTCGATCGTCGCGCAGGCGTTCGGAACGCTGGGCGCGATGTTTCCCGGCCGCTTCGTGCTCGGCGTGGGCAGCGGGGAGTCGCTAAACGAGGTACCGGCGACGGGACAGCCCTGGCCGGAAATGAAGGAACGGTTTGCGCGGTTGCGCGAGTCGGTCACGCTGATACGAAAACTGTGGGCCGAGGACCGCGTGTCGTTCGCGGGCGAGTATTACCGGACCGAGCGTGCCACGATCTACGATCGTCCCGAGCGGCCGGTTCCGATCTATGTGGCGGCCGCCGGGCCCATGGTTGCCAAGTACGCCGGGCGCGCCGGCGACGGATTCATCTGCACCAGCGGCAAGGCCATGACGCTGTACACGGAAAAGCTGTTGCCCAACGTCGACGAGGGCATCCGGATTTCCGGAAGCGGGAAACCCGGTTTCGATCGCATGATCGAGATGAAGGTGTCGTTCGATACCGACGCCGGGCGCGCGCTGAACGATACCCGGTATTGGGGTGCGCTCGCCCTGTCTCCGGAAGAAAAAGTATCGGTGGAAGACCCGATGGCCATGGAGAAACTCGCGGACGCGTTGCCGCTCGAGCGCACCGCGACGCGATGGATCGTGTCGACCGACCCTGACGAACACGTCGAGAAGATCCGTCCGTATGTGGACCTGGGATTCCGGCACCTGGTATTTCATGCGCCCGGTCCCGACCAGGAACGCTTCCTGCGCCTGTACGCGAA
>CAZMBS010000001.1:0-12081 GCA_964564295.1 uncultured Streptomycetaceae bacterium | reverse complement strand
TGGTATTTCATGCGCCCGGTCCCGACCAGGAACGCTTCCTGCGCCTGTACGCGAAGACTGTTCTCCCGAAGTTGCGGGCTGCCTTCGGATAGGGTCGCGCGCCGGCAGTGCTCCTGAACAGCCTGGAATTCATTGCGCCACCTGATTTCCCGCGTGTCGGGCCGGGTGACGACCTCGCGCAATTGATCCTTGCGGCGCTGCGGCGCGGCGGACTCGCGCTTGCCGACGGCGACGTCATCGTCGTCGCGCAGAAGATCGTGTCGAAGGCGGAAGACCGGTTTGTCGATCTTGCAACAGTGGTCCCGTCCACCCGGGCCGTCGAAACCGCTCGACAGTGCGCGAAAGATCCTCGGCTTGTGGAAGTCATCTTGTCGGAGTCGCGGCGCATCGTGCGCTGCGCGCGAAACGTGCTGATCGTCGAACACCGTCTGGGCTACGTCATGGCGAATGGCGGCGTCGACCAGTCCAACGTCGCCGAATCCGGCGCCGGAGCGCTGGCGCTGTTGCTGCCGCGTGATCCGGACAAAAGCGCGCGAAACCTGCGAAGCGCCCTTGAACGCCAGTCGAATGTTCGCGTCGGTGTCGTGATCAACGACAGTTTCGGCCGGGCATGGCGCCGCGGTACTGTGGGCGTGGCGATCGGCGCGTCGGGATTGCCGGCGCTCGTCGACAAGCGCGGGGAGCGGGATCTCTTCGGGCGGACATTGACGGCCACGGTAATCGGTTATGCGGACGAAGTGGCAGCCGCGGCCTCGCTGCTGATGGGGCAAAGCACCGAAGGCCGGCCGCTCGTGCTCGTGCGCGGGCTGCAATGGACGCCGGCGCGCGGCGGCGCGGTGGATGTGGTGCGTCCGGAGTCCGAGGATCTGTTCCGCTGATGGCTGATATCGACTGCACGGTGGGTGGCGTTGTCGCGTTGTCGGGCGGAGTCGGCGGCTCGAAACTGACGGATGGCCTGAGTCGCGTGATGCCGGCGGGCAAGCTTGCCGTGGTGGCGAACACCGGGGATGACTTCGAGCATCTGGGGCTTTCCATCTGCCCCGATATCGATACCCTGCTTTATACGCTCGGCGGTCTCGCCGACCCCGATCGCGGATGGGGGCGCAAGGACGAGACCTGGACGTTCATGCAGGCCCTGCGCGCGCTGGGCGGAGAATCGTGGTTTCAACTGGGTGACGGCGACCTCGCTACGCATGTCGAACGCACGCGTCGGCTCGCGGCCGGCGAAACGCTGTCGATGATTACCGATGCATTTCGTCGCAGACTGGGAATCGCGAGCCGGCTCTGGCCGATGAGCGACAATCCGGTGCGGACGCGGATTCGCACTGCCGAAGGCTGGATTGCTTTCCAGGACTATTTCGTGCGACAGCGCGCCTTACCTGAAATTCGCGAAATCGCTTTCTCCGGCGCCGAGAACTCCCGGCCGCACGACGAATTCCTTTCGGCGTTGCGCGATCCGGATTTGCGCGCGGTTGTCATCTGTCCGTCGAATCCGCTGATCAGCATCGGGCCGATCCTCGCGGTGCCAGGAGTGCGGGACGCGATTGCCGCATGCCGGGCGCCGGTCATCGCCGTGTCTCCGATCATCAGTGGCGCCGCGGTCAAGGGCCCGACCGCCAAAATGATAGTCGAACTGGGCGGCGTGCCGGATGCCATCGATGCTGCGCGGCGCTACGAAGGCCTGCTCGACGGTTACATCATCGATACCGGCGATGCTACTCTTGCACCCATGTCTGCCGTACCCGTGGAAATTGCACCGACCTTGATGGCGACGCCGCACGACCGCATGCGACTGGCCAGGGTCGTGCTGTCGTTTGCCGATCGGTTGGCGGCTGGCGCACGCAAACGCGAAAGTGACCGGACGCACCCGTGATACCGAATCGTGACATCCGGGCCGTAGTGCCCGTCAAGACGCTGCAGGACGCCAAGACCAGGCTTTCCGGCGCCTACGACCCGGCATTTCGCCGCGGCCTGGCCAAGGCCATGCTGGAAGACGTGCTGTGCGCGCTTGCCGGGGTTCGATTGCTTGCCGGCATCGCCGTGGTGACGCTCGACCGCGAGGCAGCGGCGCTCGCCGAGAAATACGGCGCGGTGATTTTCGAGGACGGCGCTCTCGGCGGGCACACGGGCGCGGTTGCCGCCGCTGCCCGGCGGCTCGCCCGCGAAGGTTGCGATGGAATGTTGACCGTGCCCGGAGACGTACCCTGCATTACCGCGGCCGAAGTCTCGACGTTGATTCGTGCGCATGGCGCGGGACGCGCGTTCAGCATCGTTCCTGCACACGACCGGCGCGGGTCCAATGCGATCCTGATCACGCCGCCCGACGCGGTGCCGGTTGCGTTCGGTGACGACAGTTACATACCGCATCTCGCGGCCGCCCGAAGCTGCGGCATCGCGCCCACGATTGTGGAACTTCCCGGCATTGCCCTTGACATCGACATGGCTGCGGATCTGGAAAAACTGCTCGGCGGTGCCCTGCCCGCGCATACGCGCGACTACCTCGCTGTGCGCGGCGTTGCCGGCGTCGCGGCGGCGCGCGTTGTCGAACTCGGAGATCAGCACGCATGAAAGCCAGCGCGCGTCATGTCATCTCGCCTCGGGCAGCGGCCGGAATCATCGCGAATACGCGCGGCGGCCATGCGCTGACGGCGGAAGAAGCGCTGCTTCTGGCCGACGCCGGAGATCTTGCGGATTTGATGCACGCCGCTGCGGAAATGCGCGATGCGGGGCATGGCGACATCGTTACCTATTCGCGCAAGGTGTTCATTCCACTCACAAAACTGTGCAGGGACTCGTGTCATTACTGCACGTTTGCGCAACCGCCGCGCGCGGATGAGCCGGCATTCCTGGATCCGGACGCGGTGCTGGAGATTGCCCGGGCCGGGCAGCGCGCGGGTTGCAAGGAAGCGCTCTTTACGTTGGGCGACAAGCCGGAGTTGCGTTATCGCATCGCGCGCGACGCGCTGCACCGTCTGGGGTACGACTCGACCCTCGCGTATCTGGGCGCCATGGCCACGCTGGTGCTGCGCGAGACCGGCCTGCTTCCGCATCTGAATCCCGGCGTGATGACGCGAGACGATCTGGAACGCCTGCGCCCCGCATCCGTGTCCATGGGCATCATGCTGGAAACCGCCGCCGAGCGGTTGGCGCAGAAGGGCGGACCGCATTTCGGCTCTCCCGACAAGCTTCCCGCGGCACGCCTCGCAACCATCGCCGATGCCGGCGAGGCCGCCGTGCCGTTCACGTCGGGAATTCTGATCGGCATCGGCGAAACCCGCCTCGAACGCGTCGAAGCGCTGCTCGCACTGCGGGAACTGCATGCGCGCCACGGCCACGTGCAGGAAATCATCATCCAGAATTTCTGCGCAAAGCCCGATACCCGGATGGCCGGCGCGCCGGAGCCCGCGTTCAACGAGCATCTCTGGTCGATTGCGATGGCCCGACTCATTTTCGGACCGGACATGACGGTGCAGGCGCCGCCGAATCTCAGCGCGGGCGCGCTGCCACGGCTGATTGCCGCGGGCATCAACGACTGGGGCGGTGTGTCGCCGGTGACGCCCGACCATGTCAATCCCGAAAAGCCATGGCCGCACATTGCGACGCTTGAGCAGCAGACCGCGCTGGCGGGCAAGGTGCTCGTTGAGCGGCTGGCGGTATACCCCGCGTACCTCACCGATGCGGAGAAATGGCTGGCCGAACCGGTGCGCACTGCGGTGCTCCGTCAGGCCGACGCGAGCGGGCTCGCGCGGCACGGGCAGTGGACCGCGGGCGCAGCGGCAGCGCCGGACAATCGAGAAAGCCGGTTCGGGCTGCATGGCGTGCCGACGCCGGCGCGGCGGTCCCTGGCACGGATCATCGATCGGGCGCAGAACGGCGCCCGACTCGACGAATCGGCGATCGTGGCGCTGCTGGCGGCGCGGGGCGACGATTTCTGGACCGTCTGCGAGGCGGCGGACGCGCTGCGCAGGACCGTCAGCGGCGAGCGCGTGACGTTCGTGATCAATCGCAACATCAACTACACCAACATCTGCTATTTTCGCTGCCAGTTCTGCGCGTTTTCCAAGGGCAGGCTCGGCGACAACCTGCGCGGCCGCGGCTACGATCTCGATCTCGCCGAGATCGTGGACCGGGCGCGCGAGGCATGGGCGCGCGGCGCGACCGAGGTCTGTCTGCAGGGCGGCATACACCCGCGATACACCGGCGAGACCTACCTGGATATCGTCAGGGCAATCAAGGCGGCGGTCCCGGGCATGCACGTGCACGCATTTTCGCCGCTGGAAATCTGGCAGGGCGCCAAGACCCTCGGCGTTGCCGTGCAGGAGTTTCTGCGCACGCTGAAATCCGCCGGGCTCGGCAGCCTTCCCGGCACCGCGGCGGAAATTCTCGACGACGAAGTCCGGCGCATCATCTGTCCCGACAAGATCACGACGGACGAGTGGCTCGCGGTCATGGCCGCCGCGCACGACGCCGGGCTGCGCACGACCGCGACCATCATGTTCGGCCACGTGGACAAACCCGTGCACTGGGCACGACATATTCTGCGGGTGCGCGATCTGCAGCAGCGCAGCGGCGGCTTTACCGAATTCGTGCCGCTGCCATTCGTGCCGATGGCAGCGCCGCTCTATCTCAAGGGAAAATCCCGGCCCGGTCCGACGTTGCGCGAGGCCGTGCTGATGCACGCGGTCGCGCGCCTCGCGCTGCACCCGCTCGTTCCAAACATCCAGACATCCTGGGTCAAGATGGGCCCGGAAGGCGTGAAGTCATGCCTTGCGGCGGGCGCCAACGACCTTGGCGGCACGCTGATGAACGAAAGCATCACGCGGGCCGCGGGCGCCGTGCACGGACAGGAGATGTCCGCGGAAACGCTCGATGGCATCATCCGGGATCTGGGCCGCGTACCCGCGCAACGCACGACGCTGTACGAAAAGCCCCCGGCGCGCGACAGAAGCCCCGGGCGTCTCGCCGAGAATTGCGCGCTCTGACCGGAGATCAGTTCGCGTTCGCCCCGGTGGCCTTGACGACTTCGGCCCAGGTCTTGACGTCGCGTTCGAGCATTTGCTGAACCGCGGCGGGACTCAGCTTCAGCGCTTCGGCGACATTCGCGGCGTAGATTTCCTTCGCTTTCGGCGTGTCGGATACCTTCGAGAACTCCGCGTTGAGACGATCGATGATGGCCGGCGGCGTGCCTGCCGGTGCGAGGACGCCGGAAATGACGGCGCCCTCCACTCCCTTGACCGTTTCGTTGATCGTCGGAACGTCCGGCACGAACGCAGAGCGCTGGGCGGCGGCAATCCCCACGGCCACGAGCTTTCCCTGTCTGACCTGCTGAATGCTCGCGGGAATGGTCGCCATCACCATCGCCACTTCGCCGCTCAACAGGGCCACGATCGGCGTGTTTCCCCCCTTGTAGTTGACGGGCGTCACCTGAATGCCGGCGCGCAGCCGGAATTTCTCGGCGGTCATGTGCGTCACGGTGCCGACGCCGGAATTGCCGAGCGTGATGCCCGGATGCCGTTTCGCCACGGCGACGAGATCGCGCACCGATTTCGCGTTGACGGACGGATGCACCACCAGCCACAACGGCGACAGGTTCACCGTTGCCACCGCCGCGAAATCACGCAGCGGGTGAAATCCGAGCTTGGGGTACAGCGACACCATGATCGAATGCGTGGACAGATCCGTGAACAACAGCGTGTGGCCGTCCGGTGACGCCTTGGCGACGAATTCGGCAGCGATGGTCGTCCCGGCGCCGGGGCGATTTTCGACGACGACCTGCTGCCCCAGCGCCTTCGTCATTTCCGCTCCCGCAACGCGCGCAAACGTGTCGGTCGCGCCGCCCGGCGGAAACGACACGATGATCCGAACCGGCTTGACCGGAAAATTTTGCGCCCCCGCGACAGCCGGCGTCATGGCCATGAGGCCGATTGCCAGCATTCTGCCCAGATCCGGTTTCATGTGACCTCCTTTGATCAGCCCGCCGCTACTGCGCGGCGAACGCCGGCGCAACATCGCGGATGAACCGGTCGAGCTGCGCGCGCTGGTCCACGCCCGCGAATCGCACGCACAGATCCGTCACCCCCGCCGCTTCGTACCGCTTCAGGGTATCCACGACGGCCGGCGCGGGCCCAAGTCCCATCAGTCCCTGGAAGCTTACGCCGCCGCCGTAGTATTTTCGCAGGAATTCGCGCGTCGTGGATTCGGCTGTCGCGGGATCATTCTCCAGCCGCACCGTCGTATAGACACAAATCGGAAAACCGCTACGCGCGCGGCCATGCTTCGCGAACGCCGCATCGCACGCGTCGCGCAACCTGCGGCAGTCGTCGTCCGTCAGATAGGTCGTAATCACGCCGTCGCCCAGCCGGCCGACCCGGTCGATCTGCGCCGGGATGAATTCGCCACGGTTGCCTGCGGTGATCAGAATGGGCGGACCGGCGTCGCTCCAGGGCAGGGGACCGATGGTATGGTTTGTCAGCCTGAAATCGCTACCTTCGTGGCTTACCGGGTCCCCGGACCACAGCTTTCGCCAGACCGCGACGTGTTCTTCCAGGTCCCGCGCGCGACGCTTGTGTATCCGGCCGCAGGCCTCCCACTCGCGCGCGATTTCGGGCAGTCCCCAGCCGACACCCAGTCCCAGCACAAGCCGGCCGCGCGAAATCTGGTCGATGTTGGCAAGCACGTGCGCGAGCACGGTCGGTTGACGCAGCGCCGGCAGCAATATCGCCGTGCCGAGACGAGCGCGCGTCGTGATGGCCGCGACGTACGCGAGCGTCGTCAGTGGCTCCAGCCTCGGTTTCGCGACAATGCTGTCGCCGACCCACACGTCCATGCCCGCCGCGTCACACTCGCGCGCGATGGCCCAGCATTCGTCCACCGGCGGTCTACGCGCGGAAGCCATCACCGCCGCGCGGTGCGGCAGCAGCACGCCTAGGCGCATGGCACCCCGGCCGCCGCGGCAACCGGCACCGGGCTCTGCTGTATCAACTGACGGGCCATCGTAACTTGGTGATTTTGCTGAAATTCAGTCTTGATGCGATACGCGCAGCCGCCGGTCCGACGGCGCGCAAGATCGCATCCTGGTCGACGCGGACGAGTCTGCCGTCGCGCAGCACCTGTTCGCCGCGCACGAATACGTGCTTTGCGGTGTTGCCGGTCGCGCTGTACACCAGGTTGCTGACCGGGTTGTAGAGCGGCTGCCATTCGGACTGCGTGGCGTCGAACAATACGAGATCCGCCTCCTTGCCGACTTCGACGGAACCGACGCGGTCCGCAATGCCGGCGCCGCGCGCGCCGTTGATCGTCGCCATTTCGACGACCTGCTCCGGCGGCATCACGCGCGGATTCAATTGAATCTCCTTGTAGCTGCACGCGCAGTAACGCATCTCCTGCACGAGATCGACCGTTCCGGAGCTCGCGTGGTCCGAACCCAGGCTCACGTTGACGCCGAGCGCGAGCAGTTCCGGGTGCTTGCCCTTGACGAGGTTGCCGTAGCCGTTGTGCAGCGACGATGACGGACAGCAGACGATGGTGGGCTTGCGGCGCGCGAGAATCGCGACTTCGTGCGGCTCCAGCCAGCCGCCGTGCAGCAGCAGCATGCGTTCGTCCAGCACGCCCAGCGATTCCAGGCGCTCGATCTCGGGCCTGCCATGCTGGACGATGCTCGCGTCGTGAGTGAAGTAGGAATAGCACGCATGCGTCTGCAGTATCGCGCCATGACGGTCCGCCAGCGCCTTCAACGCAAGGATCAACGCGTCGCTGGAATTGTTCATGCCGCGAAACGACGCGCTGACCGTCATGCGATCGCGGTGCGCGCCCGGGTATCGGTCGAACAGGGCCTCGGTCTTCGCAATGCATCGCGCGGTGTCCTCGATCATGGCCGAGGGCATGATTCCCGTCACGGCCTTGTTCTGATCGAAGCAGCTCACCGCGAGCACCATGCGCATGCCGGCATCCATGACGGCCCGCACTGTCGCCTCGGGATGGTAATTCCCCGGCTCGATGTAGCACGTGACGCCGTGCCGCAGCATCTCGAGCACTGCGAGCGACACGCTTACCGAAACGTCCTCCTCCTGCATCGCGGCTTCGTACGGATACATGTGCTCGAACAGGAACGCCTGTGCGTTCGATTCGTCGGCGAGGCCGCGCGCGAGCTGAAACGAGGAATGCAGATGATTGTCGATCAATCCCGGCGTCGCCACGGTTCCGGTCGCATCGACCGTGTGCCCGGCGGTCCAGGCCGCATCGATCGCGGGGGTCTTGCCGATCGCCGCAAAGCGGCCGTCCTTGACCGCGATTGCGGCGTCCCGTATGACGCGCCGGCCGGCATCCACCGTGATCAGCCAGTCGATGTTGCGCACCAGCAGGTCGGCCCGGTCTGTCGTGCTCATCGTGCGCTCCTGGTCGCGGTGGATCGGGGCGCCTGCTTCAACGCACCGTCTTGATGCCGATTTCGTTGAACACCTCGCGCCGCTGCGCCATGTTCTCCGTGGCAAACTTCGCAAGCGCCGCGCCCTTGAGATAACCGTCCTCGGACTGGCTCTCGACGAGATACTTGCGCCAGGACTCGGTTTTCACGAGGCGTTCGAACAGGTATTCCCAGTATTGCACGGCCTCTTTCGGCATGCCGGGCGGTCCGATGATGCCGCGTATGGTCTGCAGTTTCGGGATGACAAACCCGGCTTCCTGCAGCGTCGGCACATTGGGCAGTCCCGGCAGACGCTTGTCGGCGATCTGGGCAATGACGCGCAGCGCGCCCGAGTCCACCTGCGATTTGATTTCACCCGGCTCGGCAATGAGCAATTGCGCGTGCCCGCCCAGCACCGCCGCGATGCGATCACCACCGCCGGGAAACGGAATGTGCGACCACGTGGCGCCGGTCCGGCGCTGCAACAACTGGCGCACCAGATTGCCGCGCGCCTGCACCGAGCTGCCCGCCTGCCGCAGCTGGCCCGGCGCTTTTTTCGCGGCCTCGATGAAGTCAGCCATCGTCCTGTACGGCGCGTCGGGTTTTACGACGATGAGTGCCGGGTCGAAGATCAGATTCGCGATCGGCGTGAGGTCGAGAAACTGCACGTGCGCTTCGCTGCTGGTGAGCGGCAATGCGATCCAGACCGAGGTATACGCCGCGATGGTATGGGAATCCCCTTTTTTCTCGGCCATGTATGCCATCGCCGCGGCGCCGCCACCGCCCGGCTTGTTGGCGATGGTCACGCGCACCGGCAGCAGTTTCTCCTGCTCAAACATCGTATTGAGAATGCGCGCAAAAACGTCCGAGCCGCCTCCCGGCCCTGTGTGAACCACGAACTCGACGGACCGGGACGGCTTGAACTGCGCCGCCGCATGGACGGGCAACAGCGAAAGAATCGCGACGGCGATTGCAACGCAATGGTTCTTCACTCGTTTCTCCTCCAATTGCGGGCGTCGGATACGCCGCGCGGTCTACACGGCGAATAGATCGGTAAATGCATGCACCGGCGTTTGTTCCAGACGCCGCTGGTCGGCGCAGACCTCGAGTATCTCGCGCTGGCGCTTCGGCGCGAATCGCCGGGCGAGGTTGGTCTCGAATTTCCGCAGCAGCACCGGTATGCCCTCGCGACGCCGCGACGGGTGACCCAGCGGATACTGCACGTCGACTTTACGGGTCGTCGTCCCGTCCCGGAACTCGACCTGAATCGCGTACGGATTCGCGCGCTTCGCGGGATCGCGAAAATCCCGCGTGAATCGCGAATCGACCGCCACCTGCATCTTGTAGCGCAGCGCATCGACGCGTGGATCCGCGGCGATATCGTCCTCGTAATCCGCCGCGGTCAGCCGCCCGAATATCAGCCCGATCGCCGAAATATACTGCAGCGAGTGATCGCGTGCCGCGGGATTGGGCAGCGGAACATTGGCCGTGATCAGGTGATGCGCGGACTGGTGCGTCCACATGCGCACGGTCTTGACCTCGCCAAGCCGGTCCCGGACCTCCGGATGCAAACGCACGGCGCACTCCGCCGCGGTCTGCCCGTGGATGCCGGACGGAAAGGCAATCTTGAACTGGATGTTCTCCATGACGTACGACCCGTACGGCCGCCGGATGACGAGCGGCTTGCCCCGGAACAGCGTATCGCAGAATCCCCACTGTTTCGCCGTCAGCGCCGTCGGGTAGCCCATCTCCCCGGTCATCGCGATCAGCGCGAGGCGCACCGCGCGCGATGTGGCATCCGCGGCGGCCCAGGACTTGCGCGACCCCATGGTCGGCTTGATGCGATACGTGCGCAGCGCGTGGCCGTCGATCCACGCGTGCGACAGGGCATTGATGATTTCCTCGCGCGTGCCGCCCAGCAGTTGCGTCACCACCGCGGTCGATGCGATCTTCACGAGAATCACGTTGTCGAGACCGAGCGCGATGAAGTTGTTCTCGAGCGACAACACGCCCTGGATTTCGTGCGCCTTGATCATGGCGGTCAGGACGTCACCCATGACGAGCGGCTTTTTGCCGCCGGCAACATTGCGCCGCGACAGATAGTCCGCGGTCGCGAGTATGCCGCCGAGATTGTCGGAAGGATGCGCGCCGGACGCCGCCATGAACGCGTCGTTGAAATCGAGCCAGCGGTTCATCGCGCTGATGTTGGACGCCGCCGTCACCGGATCCAGTTGCCACGGTGTGCCATGCACGCGTGCGCCGTCCGCCATCACGGCGCCGGGCACGATCGGGCCGAGCAGTTTCGTGCACGCGGGATACGACAGCGCCTCCAGTCCGCAGCCCAGCGCGTCCATAATGCAGTAGCGCGCGGTGGTGCGGGCGAGCCTGCCCTGCGCCCGGTAGTCGAGCACGTAGTCTGCGATATCCGCGAGCACGCGGTCGGGACGAGCGAACCTGGTTTTCGAGTTAACTGCCATGTCCGGTGCTCCCGAAGGTACCCCACACACGAGCAACATCCGGTAAATCCACGGATGAATAAAGGTCTGTTAGACTGGATTTTGCGTTACACAGAGCGCAAAGGCGAAGGCACCCATGAAATTCAAGGTTATTGTTCATGAAGCGGAAGAAGGCGGGTTTTGGGCCGAAGTACCGGCCATTCCCGGTTGCGTGACGCAAGCGGACACTCACGAGGAATTGCTCAATAACCTCCACGACGCCATCGAGGGTTGCCTCTCGGTTGATCTCAAGCATGTGGAGATTTCCAGAAAAGACAAGGTGCTGGAGATTGCCGTTTGAAATCAATCGGCGGCAAGGACTTTGCGCGGCTGCTCGAGAAACACGGCTGGGAATTGAAACGCATCAGTGGCAGTCATCATATTTACGCCAAGCTCGGCAATCCTGCACGAATCTCCCTTCCCATCCACGGCAATCAAGCCCTCAAGACCGGGTTGCTCAGGCACTTGCTCAAGCTATCCGGCATCGAAGAGAAAGAACTGTAGGACCGCCAACGCGCGAGCTCATGAACAAGATCGAGTTGTGATCGTTGTTCACGAACGCGCCTCACGATTTTAGACTACCCCGCCAGCGCGCAACTCGGCGATTTCTGCATCGGAAAGTTTCAGCATGCGGCGCAGAATTTCGTCCGTGTGCTGCCCCACCGTGGGTGGTGCAAGCTGGTATTCAATTGCCGTATCGGAGAACCGCATCGGACTGGCGACCAGCGGCATTTTCCCCGCAACATCATGATTTACCTCGATTTTCAGGCCACGCGCCTGCACCTGCGGTTCCTGAAACACCTGCTCGATGGAATTGATCGGCCCGTTGGCGACCCCGGCGTCGTCCAGCAGTTTGACCCATTCCCGCGTCGGCCGCGCCGCGAATACGTCGTTCAGCAGCCGCGTGATTTCATCGCGATTCCGCACGCGCGCCGCATTCGTCGAAAAACGCGCATCCTGCGCGAGCGACGCGCATCCCGCCACTTCGCAGAACTTGTTGAACAGATTGTCGTTGCCACAGGCGAGAATGATGTTGCCGTCTTTCGTCTTGAAGGTCTGGTACGGCACGATGTTCGGATGCGCGTTGCCGATGGGCCGCGGCGATTCGCCGGTCGCGAAGTAGTTCATCGCCTGATTGGCGAGAAACGCAACGCAGGAATCCAGCAACGACACGTCGATCCACTG